>JAZSCY010000056.1:0-12695 GCA_045530875.1 Eubacteriales bacterium | reverse complement strand
GCCCTGTACCCAAGGCTCAAGATTGATGACCAGGTCGATCTTCTCGGTCTCTTTGACCGAGCCCATACCGAACAGACGGCGGATATCCACAATGCCGATGCCGCGCAGCTCCACGTAGTGGCGAATGATCTCGGGTGCGGAGCCGACCAGGGTCTTTGCGGATACGCGCTTGATCTCGACCGCGTCGTCTGCAATCAGTCGGTGGCCTCTTTTGACAAGCTCGATAGCAGTCTCGCTCTTACCCACGCCGCTGTCGCCCAGGATCAGAACACCCTCGCCGTATACCTCCACCAGAACACCGTGACGGGTAATGCAGGGAGCCAGCGACAAAGTCAGGAAAGCAATGGTCTGGGCCATGAAATTACTGGAAGCCTCACCGGTATGCATGACCGGCACCTCAAAATACTCCGCCATCTCCAAAAAGTGGGCGGTAGGCAGATTGCCGTGGGTATATACGATGGCTACCGGATGATGGGACAGAAGAGCGCTGACGCACTCCGTTTCGTTCTGCGCGTATTTTTTCTCCAGAAATGCATATTCCGCGTTGCCGATGATCTGAATTCTCTGCGGCTCAAAATGCTCGAAATAGCCCATAAGCGGAAGGCCGGGACGACCGACATCCGCCAGATGCACCTGGATCTCGCTCGCAGGACGGGGCAGATAATCCACTTCCAGCTTCAACTCTTTGATCAGACTTTGCAGATCGATGGATCGGTTGGATTCAAACATTTCGCACCTCACTGTATTTTTGATGAATTCTTGCAGGCTCGCGTACACAGCCGACTGGGGTACAATCCGCGCTTTCTTTACGCTGTGCATCCGCCGAAAGCTATGCTTTGGAGACTGCCGGCATTTCGCCTGTGCGAAACGATGACGTTCCCGTCATCGCGGCAGGCTCGCGTACACAGCCGACTGGGATACAGTTACCGCTTTCTTTACGCTGTGTACATTATATCACACACATTTTTCCAGTGCAAGAGGATTATCCGCCTTTTTTCTGCTCTGTTCACCGTGTGTTCACAATGCTCTGCTATAATGTATTTTGTAAAATTATGATTTCCGTGAGGATCGCCATGCTTTGTAAGAAATCTCTGCGCCGTATCGGTGCTGCCGTTCTTTGCGCAGCCTCCCTTATCTCCCTCACCGCTTGCTCCGGTGTTCCAAAAAGCACCAAGGCAGAGCGGGAAACCGTTATGTCCATCGACGGATTTGAGGTGCCCTACGAGCAGTTCCGCTATCTGGTTTGCAATTACATGGATGAATACGCGGCCGGTGACGAAAACTACTGGACCGTCGAAAGTGCCGCGCTGGCACAGGATGCCATTTTCGACAGCTGCTTCGATACGCTGTGCACCCAATATGCTACCCTTTCCCTCTGCCGTGAATACGGTGTGGATATGGAAAGCGGCGCCATCAGCGAGTTGGTGGATTCTCTGGCCGAGGACAACCGCCAGAATTACGAAAGCGACAAGGCCTATGTATCCGCTTTGCGGGAGAATTACATGACCGACAGCGTGTACCGCTTCTTTACCCGGGTGCGTGTCTGCCAGGAAGAACTGTACTACGCGCTGCTGGAAAAGGATGTTCTCACATCGGATGACAGCGAAATCTATCCTCTCTTGGAGGGAGACACGTTCATCCGCGTCAAGCAGATTCTGATCGCCAACGATCCCGGCGAGAACCCGGAAGAAAACCGGCGCAAGGCAGAGGAATTGCACAGCCGCGCTCTGGCCGGAGAGGATTTTGACACTCTGGTGCAGGCAAACGGCGAGGATCTGTACATGTTCAACAACACCGACGGATACTACATCTGCCGGGGCGTGTGGTATCATGAATTTGAGGACACCGCCTTCTCCTTGAACGTGGGAGAAATCAGCGACGTGATCGAAACCGCCGCCGGGTACAGCATCCTTCTGCGGTGCGAAAAGGATCCCGCCTATCTGAGCGCCAATCGGGACGATCTGTGCACCAGCTATCGGGATGCCCAGTTCAGTTTGCTGATCGAAAGAAAGGCAGCCTCCCTTACCCCCGTTCTTCGGGATCCCCTGTATAACTACACCCTTCTCACCATCCGTGACGATTTTGATAAGTAATCCGATATGATGAATCCAACACCGTCCTCCCGCTATTTCGGGAAGAAACGAAAAGAAAAAGCAAAGCGGATCCTGATTCCCACGGTGCTGATTTTGTCCATCCTCACCGTCACCCTTATGCTGGGCAATCTTCTGAAGGACCGCTTGACGGCGGCTGAACCCCTTCTGAGTTTGCCGGCGGTCACCTATCCGGAGCAGGATACCTCCGTGAAAACGCCATCCCAGCTGCTTCTGCACAAGGATAAGCACATCCCCGACGTGCGCTATACTGCCTGGGAATTTGGCACCCCCGTCCCCGATTTCGAATCTCTTGCCCCGGTATACGGCGGGGTGTCCGTAGTCTTGCCCACCGACTGGTCAGAGGCAGAGGAAGAAGCAATTCAGAAAATCGCTGACGGAGCGGCAAAGAATGGCATGAAGGTCTGCGCCGTCTTTTCCCTTTCCGACTGCCTGACGGATGATCTTCCCGAAACCCTGGATGCCATCAGCACCCGCTCGGAAGCACTCAGCCGGATGCACGTAACGGAAATCCTCATCACCGGCATAACCGGGGAGGAATCTATCCTCACTCTGGCGGAGATTCCCGGAAAAGTCCGTGCCTCCGCCCCTCAGGCGCGAGTCGGTCTGGGTTTCACCCCGGATGCTCTGATCAGCGCCTCCTTCGCCCCCGCCCTGGAAGTTTTGGCGGAGGCGGCAGATTTTCTTGCCCTGGACGGGATGCGTGATCTCACCGTCGAGGAAGCGGCCGATCTGGCATTCCGGCATCGGGGAAGCATCCGCTATTTCTCTTTGCGGGTTCTGATCCGCGGCGAGGAATCCGTCCGCCAAAGCGCCGAAATCGCTTTGCTGGCAGAAGGATACACGTCGGTGCAGATGATCCCGTAAACCATACAAATCAAAGGCTGTCTGCGCGACAGCCTTTTTGCGAAAGAGTTATCTTATGAAGATTGTTCCCACAAACAAGCCCGACAGTCCCTCCCAGGAGATGACTGTCTTTTCCCCCACGGTGCGGGTGGATGCATCCATGCGTGTGCTGTACGCCAATCCCGCAGCCCAGAGAGAGGGATTTTGCGTAGGCGATACGCTGACGCTAAAGGAAGGCAGCGGGGAGCGGCTTCGTCACGAGGCGTGTTTTGCCCAATCGCCCTTGACCCGGTACGAGCCTTTGGGTTCTCCCCAGAACGCCGCGCTGTACACCTTAACAAACACCCACGGATTCCGCCTCGCCTACGTGGAATACACCTATACCTTCCACCGATGTCAGGCGATCGCCGTGCTGTTCCGCACAAAGCAGGAATATCTCCATTTCGCCGCCGCGCTGCAGCAGGGTCCACGCCGTTACTGCGGCATGCTGCTTCAATCTCTCCGTACCCTGCGGGATGCATGCAGAAACACCCCTGCGGACGGAACTCCCGTATCCTCGGATACGGTGGAGGAATTGATGACGGTAACCCTGCTCACGCTGCAGTGCTTTTATCCCGATGCGGTCTACACCGGCGGCAAGCGGATATACAGCCTGCGCCGCACGGTGGATGCGTACGTTTCGGCTCTCACGGATTACGCGGCCGCTTTGTCGATTTCGCTGGCTCTTCCCTTTGAGGCGGGCGGCGGGGATATGTATACCCAGCTGGATCCGGAATGTCTGTATCTTCTTCTCAGCGCCCTGCTCAGCGTGGTCAGCGATATATCCGACGATCATACCGCCCGGATTTGGCTGAGCGAAGAAGGTGAGGACCGCTCCATCCACATCCGCACCCAATGCGGACGGCTGTCCCGGATTCTGCGCCGCACCTCGGATGTGCAAGCGCTGGCTGTGGCGGCTCCCCGCAAAAAGATGCAGATCACCATGGCGGAATTTTTGGCCGGATACTGCCGATATGATATTCTCATCGGCGGGGATGAGGAGGCGGAAACGCTGACACTCACCGTACTCCTTCCCGCACATCCTACCCAACCGGATTTCAAGACGCCCCTGTACGCCGATGCCCATCTGGATACCACCATGCGTGCGATTTGCCGCTTGTTTACGTTAATGGATGCCGATCAGCAAGAGAAGCACCACGATCACGTCCATGCACCGCTCGTGCTCGGCACTGAGCAGAAGCAGTAACGCGATCAGTAATAATTCCTCCTGACCGATTCCAGAAAGCCAGCCTGGTCGCTCCGGCCGGTCGGGCAGATCGTCTGTGGGAGGCTCCCGAGTCTCCTCTGTGACGATCACCTCCTCCTGCACCGTTTGGGATTCGGGCGGGGCAGATGGCGCGGGCACTTCCTCTTTTCGGCCGTGATCACTCCCCTCGTATTCCCGGCGGGGATACGAAAAACGGTTCCCGCTGTACAGAGGCGGAATATTGCCTGTGTATTTTTCCTCACCGGCCGCCATCCTGTTTCGGCTGTACATACGATTCCCTCCTTACGATTTCGGTTTTATATCCCCCAACGTGCCAAGAAGATCCGTCATTTCCGTCACTTTGAGGATCTGATCCACGGCCCCCCGCCGGTTATCGCTCAGATAAGGACGAAGGGCGCTCAGCAGTTTTTTTCGCTTATCCCCCTCGTTCCCTGCTTTCTCCGAACCGCCCGACTGACCCGATCCACCGCCTCCGCCTACCAAGGGAGCCAGGGCGCTCATCATCTGCGGCAGCTTTTGCATCATCTCCGGTGTAATGGACGGAACAGCCGGTTTGGGACTCTCTTTTTCCGAAGAATCCCCCTGCAGCTGTCCCAGAATCTGCGCGAAAGCGGGACTCTCCATTACTTCACGGATCGCCCCTTGCAATTCCTCCCCCGACATTTGCGAAAGATCCCGACTCATCTTCTGTATCCCCCTTTGCGGTACTGTCTGTACATATCACTGATTTCATTGATGCGCGCGACATCCTCCGGCGTGATCCGGGACAAGGTAAAGCGGAGCGCATCGTAGTCGATCCGGCGGCGCTTTCGTTCCGGCAATTCCATTCCCATGCCGGAAACAAACAGGTGCAGCGTGGCCCACAGTCGATCATCCGGCATTCCGGCCAGCATCTGGACCGTCTTCATATCCAATTTCATTCTCAATCCCCCCTTATTTTCACTATATGCAAAGGCTGCATCTTTGCCAATCCATCCCATACGGAGGGCGAATTTATGAAAATTCTTGTTTTTTCCGATTCCCACGGTGCCGGGCATTACATCCGTGCCGCCATCCGAAGTCACGAAGGTCAGGCGGATGCTCTCGTTTTTTTGGGCGACGGTGCGGCAGATGCTTACGCCGTCTTCCGGGAATTTCCCGATATTCCCTCCTACATCGTGCGGGGGAACTGCGACTCGGCTCTGCGGCTGAGTGCCGAGGGAATTGACGCCCCGGAGGAGGAAATCCTTTACGTGGGCGGACTTCGCTTTCTCGCCTTGCACGGACACACGGCCCATGTAAAATCCGGATACGGTCAGGTGCTTCTTTACGCATCGAAAAAACAGGTGGACGGTATACTGTTCGGTCATACCCATGTCCCGGAAAACCGCTCTGTGCCCGATCCCCAAAATCCCGAATCCCGGATTCTTCTGTTCAATCCGGGCTCTGTGGGAATGAGCCGGGACCATTCCTTTGGGGTGATTCACATTGTGGACGGAAAGATTTCCGCCGGACACGGACACGCTATTCCATAAAAAGGCCGCTTCCCATAAGCGGCCGTGTTGAAAACAAAAAGGCTGTTGCCGAAGCAACAGCCTTTTTCATTTTTACTTGATCTGGAGTCGAACGGGGGTGTAATACTGTGTGCTGGTGTACAGCATGATCCAGATGTACTTGTAATTGGTGTTGGCGGGGATCACAGCACCCTGTCCTGCGGAAACGATCATGCTGGTCGCCGTATTCTCCAGGATGTACGCGTTGCGGAATGCCTGATCCGTGCTGTAATTGGTGGTGCCGTTGGTGAAGAAGTAGGCTACCTGACCGCTTACAGAGGGAGTAAAGGTGATCTGGCCCGACCAGTTGTAGAACTGGGGCGCGCTGGAGAATCCGTTGGTGCCCGCAACCGTTCCGCCGGTATTGCCGCCGTTATTACCGCCGCTGTATGTGCTCAGAGCAACAAAAGCGGGAGAGGTCATTTTATTGTCGGACGTAACGGTCCAAACGGCCAGATACTTATAGCCCATCAGGCTGGAGCTGAGCAGAGTGATCGTCTGGCGGTAGCCGGGATAGCTGACCGGTGCAGAAGCGCCGTTGCCGCTGGTTGCCAGATAAGAGGACATTCTGTCCGCATCCATATTGCCGAGGCCGAGACCGGCCAGAGCCTTGATAGGCTCATACAGAGCATCGGTGGTATTGGAATCGGTGAAGCAGTAGTAGATCGTACCGCGGGCGGAGGGAGTAACGTACAGGGAATTTCCGCTTATGTACGGATATTCGTTGAATCCGATGGAGCCGGACGTGCTGGGATTTCCGATGCCAGAGGAACTTCCGTTCAGAGAGATGATCTGAGGTGCGCGGTATCCGCCGGGCATGCCTGCTGCGCTCTGCATCATGATGGCTACATGAGAATATCCGGCAACGGAGCGGGAGGTAGGCAGGGCTACGGTTCCCTTACCGACCTTGATATCCACAACGCCCTTCACACCGTCAGCAAAGGTGGTAAAGTATCCGCGCTTGCTGGTGCTGTCGCCGAAGAATTCCCACATGGTATTAAGGATGCTGGAATCGTTGGTGAAGAAGTAGTACAGCTTACCGGTTTCGTTTGCCTCATAAGAAAGGGTAGGCGTGCTGCCTGCGGTGGATACGGTAGGTGCACGGAAGAAGCCGGTGGTGATGTTGGTAGATCCGCCCGTACCGCTGGTCGGAACGATCATCGGCTGGTAGCTGGTATCCAGATCGCTGAGCATCACAACCATGTATGCCGGAGGAGCAGAGGTAAATACGAGAGGAAGTTTTACAGCGGTTCCCTTGACAACGGACGTGGTATTGGCGTTCACGATGCCCTCGCCGCCGTTTCTGACATTTTCCTTGACAGCAGCCGCGGTGGGCAACTTATCATCGTTGGTGAAATAGTACCACAGGGTACCCGTTACGCTGGTGATGAACTCCAGCTGATGCTGGAAGTAGTTCGCCTGGCTCTGGTAGGTATTGTATACCGGACCTACGGAGAATCCGTTGGAGGTAGCTACTGCATCCTCTACATCGGGAATCGTAACGATGATGGGATTGTACTGGGTATTGCCCTGCTGCAGCATGATGACCATGTACTCATAGGAAGCACCGAGAGAAGTGGACAGAACGGTCTGCGCAGTCTGAGTCGTACCGTTTGCGGCCAGCATACCGCCGGTCTTAACGGCAATATTGGAGCCGGTTGCGGCATTGTAGTTGCCGGTAAAGGTCTTTGCGGTAGGAGCAACGGAATAACTGGTCAGATAATAGTACAGAGTGGAGTTAGCAGGAGCCGCATAACGGATGGTGAACTTACCGCCCGTATAGGATACCACAGGCTGCGTGGTGAAGCCGCTGCCGGCCGCACCGGGCTGATCCGGTACAACGGAGGAGCCGCCAATGCGAACAACCACAGGATTGTAGGTTACGCCGCCGGTGGTCTTCAGACGCACTACGATGTAGGGATAGGTGGCGGTAGATACAAAGTTGGGCAGAGATCCATAGTATGCGGAATTAGCCGTTGCCGTGGTGGAGCCGGTGAGGGTCACCAGGGACAGGGACTTCATTCCGTCAAACTGTGCGGAGGTGGGAACCGTGGCGCTATCAGTGAAATAGTACTCAACCGTACCGGAATAGGATGCGGTAAAGCCGAGCGCTACGCCGTTGGCTACGGTGTTAGCATAAGGTGCTTCCGAGAATCCGGATGCCGTTACGGAAGAGCCGCCGTTAACCGGAACGAGCACCGGCTGGTACTGATTGTTCTTGGAATCCATCATCATTACAGCCACATAGGAGTATCCGCTCACGTTGGAAGCAGCGGAGAGGCGGTTGCTGGATGCCTGTCCCTTCACAGCTGCCAGCTCTCCCTTATACGCAGTGGCGTTGGAGGAGTGGGTGGTGGTGAAGGAAGAAACCGTCAGAGTAGTAGCACTATTGGTGTAGTAATAGTATACCGTGCCGTTTTCGATGGGGGTGTAGGACAGATAATGGAAGGAACCGGTGGTGCTGATGGTGGGAGTAGTCACAAAACCGTCGGAGGCGGCATTACCCACAACCACGGGCTGATAATTCTTGCCGTTGGCATCGGTGAACATGACTACCACGTAGGAGTAATCGTCCACAGCGGAGGTCTGCGCCACTTCGATATCCACGGAGCGGTTGGCCGTTACCGTATAGTAATTGCGGGAAACAGCCGCATTGTAATAGCTGGCGAAGAGCGCCGATGCAGGTGCATCCTTGGTATTGGTGAAGTAATACTGCACCTTACCGTTTGCCACGGTGCTCAGGGACAGATAGCACTTAACGGAGGTGGCGTAAGAAGAGGGCTGCATAGCGAAACCGGTATCACCTGCAACAGGCTCAGAGCCGGTGGTGTATACCTTCTCGGCGAAGGTAGCGCTGATGCCCTTTGCCAGAGTGTACTGGGTAGGAACCTTTTCGGAAACAAAACCGCTGGCGTTGATCACGGCCTTGGTGAAGGTACCGGAGCCGCTGACGGAGGAACGGGCCGCCGTCTTTTCCACAGTCAAATTAGCCAGAGTGGTGCGGGCTGCGGTGGTGATATCAGCCGGGGTTTTCAGAGTCATATCCTTCACGGCAGTACCGTTCAGAATGGATACGGATGCGGTATGGCCGGCAGCGGAATCCACAATGAAATTGTCCACCGTACAGCCGTTCAGAATCAGTGTGGGTGTGCCGCGAACGATCAATTCGCCGATCTGGCACTCGTTCAGGGTAACAACGCCGCCGGTGACGCCTTCACTGATAAGCACACGGCCCTCAAAAACAGCACCGGTAACGGTTACGTTGGACTTGGTGATAACGGCGTTATCCTTGCCGGCACCCGCCTCGGATTCCACCAGATTGTCGTTGCAGATCGTACCGGCCGCGCGATACAGAATTGCCAGAGCCTCGGCACGGGTCAGGGTTCTGTCGGGACGGAAACTGCTGTCCTCATAACCGTTGATCAGACCGATACCGGCTGCCAGAAGAACATAGTCGCGGTAGGTGGCCTTGATGGAATTATAGTCGGTGAACATGCCGGGATCTGCCTTCTTATCGGTATCGGGCTCCAGATACCGAACCAGCAGAGCCGCTGCTTCCTGACGGCTGAGAGCGCCGTTGGGATTCAGCATTGTACCGTAACTGAGCAGATATCCCTGGGCGGTTGCCTGCTCTACATAGGGAGCAAACCAGTCCGTGGACTTTACGTCAGTATAGGTGTACGCCTTCTTAGCGGTCAGGCCGAAGGTCACGTTCAGCATTTTGATGAACTCGGCACGGGTTACGGTTCTGTCGGGGCGGAAGGTACCGTCCTCATAGTAACCGTTGACCACATTCTTGCTCAGCATGTAGTCAATAGCGGGCACTGCCCATGCGTGGCGCGCCTCGATATCCGGGAAGGAGGCAGCCATTGCGGTTGCAACGCATGAGAATGCGAGACAGATGCTCAAAAGTGCGGACAAAATTCGTTTCATACTCATTTCTCCATAAAAGATTGGTTAAAAACAGGCAGCAGTTGTATATCCGTTATGTAATACAACTGCATAAAATCTCTAACTAATAGTATATCAAAGGATTTCAATATGTCAATGGAAAATTGGCAAGAAAGTGCCGTGTTCCACATAAATTTACAATTTTTTATATCCTTTTGGCGAAAATCACGGGGTCTGCAGCAGCGCGGCGATGTTTTTCATATCGCTATACATATCCTCTTTTTTTCGCGGATCCCGCAAGAGAGCCGCCGGATGGTACACCGCGCACAGGGTATACTCATTCTTTTTGAAGAACACGCCGTGCTCTTTCGTGATCTTGAAATCCGGTTTGATCAGCCGCATGGCGGAAATACGTCCCAGGCAGACGATCACTTTGGGACGGATCAGCCGCACCTGCTCCCTGAGATACTCAATACAAGCGTCCTGCTCCTCCGGCAGAGGATCCCGGTTCGCCGGCGGACGGCATTTCAGAATATTGGCTATGTATACATCCTCCCGGGAAATGCCCACCGCACACAGATACTTGTCCAGCAGCTTTCCCGCGGCACCCACAAAGGGAATGCCCGTTTCATCCTCTTTGGCTCCGGGAGCCTCTCCCACAAACATCAATTTTGCCTCACGGGAACCGGTTCCGAACACACAGTTGGTCCGTCCGGCCGACAAAGCACAGCGGGTACATTCCCGGCACTGCCTCTCCAATTCATCCCAATCGCGCACAAAATCACCTCCGCAATTCTTCCTATACTCCCATTATAATATATTTTTCGCAAAAAAGAAAGTGGGATGCGGGATATTTTTTCTTCCATTTTCAGGGGCGGGATGGGCAATCCCGACCGGATATTCCCGGCTTCTGCCCCCGGTGCGCGCTAAAAAACGCCTCTCGGGCAGTTTGTTTTATTGTTTTTTACATTTTTATAATAAATCTGCTCTTGAAAAACGGGGAAATTTGCGGTATGATGATACAAAATCCCGTCTGATACGGAGGATCTCACATGAAACGCATATCGGCATGGGCGATCTGCCTGGTCGTCATCCTTGCCTCGCTGAGTGGCTGTTTCCCGGAAGAGCCGCTTACGGAAACCACTCCCCCCACTCCCACGATCACACCCGAATTGACTCCCACAGTGGGCGAATCATCCGCCCCTGTGACGGAATACGCCATATCCGCCCGGGATACCGATCCGTCCTACGAAACCGTAACGGGAACCGCCGTCTTTGACGGAGATACCCTTACCGTCAGCGGGGATGGAATCGCGGCCGACGGCACAACGGTCACCGTATCCGCCGAGGGCACGTATCTGCTGTCGGGCGTATGCGAGGACGGATGCATCACTGTCAACGCCCCGAAAGATCACAAAATCCAGCTGGTGCTGAACGGACTGAATCTGACCTCTAAAACCGGTGCCCCCTTGGTCATCCGGCAAGCGGACAAGGTCTTTCTGACGCTGGCAGAGGGGACGGACAATACCCTCTCCGACTGCAAGAATCCCACAGACACCTCCGCCGACGGCGCGGTGTTTTCCAAGGAAGATCTGACCGTCAACGGAAGCGGCAAACTTCATGTCATCGGGAATTATAAGCACGGCATCGTGTCCAAGGACGATCTGGTGATCACCGGCGGCACCGTCACCGTAGACGCTGCCTCCACCGGCATCGACGGCAAAGATTGTGTGAGCATCACCGGCGGTACCGTCACCGTAAAGGCAGGCAAAAACGGAATCCGTGCCACCAACGAGGACGATCCCGCCCTGGGATATATCTGGATCGGCGGCGGCACCATCGAGATCGAGGCGGAAAGGGACGGTTTGGAGGCCATCTCCACCCTAAAACTGGATGACGGATCCATCACTCTCAAGACCGGCGGCGGAAGCAGTCGCAAGCTTGCCTCCGATGCATCCGGTGCCAAGGGACTGAAGTGCGACGGAGATATCCTCGTACATGGCGGCACCATCTCCCTGAATTCGGCAGACGACGCCATCCACGCAGGCCAAAATATCTATCTGAACGGAGGCACCATCGCCATCGCCACCGGGGACGACGCGATCCACGCGGATGCATTTCTGGAGATCTCCGGCAGCATCACCGATGTAGTAAAGAGCTATGAGGGCATGGAAGCCACCGATATCCGCATCACCGGCGGTGTCACCGTGCTCAACGCCACAGAAGACGGCATCAATGCCGCCGGCGGAAACGACAGCAATCCCCTTTTGGGCGGGCGTCCCGGTGACCGATTCTCCGGCTCCACGGCCAAATTGGAAATCTGCGGCGGTGTACTGTTCATCAACGCCTACGGCGACGGTATCGATGCCAACGGCACCATTGAAATCTCCGGCGGCACCACGCTGATCAGCGGTCCCACCAACAACGGAAACGGCTCCCTGGACTATGACAGCAAATGCTCCGTCACCGGCGGTGTGCTGGTGGTATGCGGTGCGGCCGGCATGGCACAAAACGTCAGCGAGGGTACCCAGGGTGCTTTGATGGTGAACACCACCGCACAGCCCGCCGGAACCACCATCGCCCTGTGCGATGCGGCCGGTACGGCGATCGTTGTGTTCACATCCCCCAAAACCTTCAACAATGTGGTGATCAGTGCCCCCGGTATTCTGGAGGGCGAAACCTATACGCTCGTTAGCTGCGAGGCGGAAGATACCGATGAATTCGGATTTGCCGGCAATATTCCCGTGACGCCCAAAAACACCCTGGCGGAGATCAAGATGACCTCCCTCATCTACGGTGTCCGCGGAGGCATAGGCGGTATGGGCGGCCCCGGTGGACACGGCGGCGGAAGACCGCAAGGACCCGGCGGCGGCTGGTAATAAATAAAAACATCCCCGACAGACAAAATGAACAAGTCCAGTAAAAACGGACAATGAAAAAAGAACCCTCCTATGGTATAATTAAGAAAAACCATAGGAGGGAATATTTATGCCAAGAAAGTATAGACATATCGAACAATACGAAAAAGAAATAGAAGAACTGAAAACA
>JAZSCY010000256.1:0-1586 GCA_045530875.1 Eubacteriales bacterium | reverse complement strand
CCGGTACTCCGGCGCGATCTGCACACAAAAATCCCTTACAGCGGATAAAAACGGCATCCGGCACGCCATATCCCTGTCCCTTGTGCCGGATTCTCAATCTACATAAAGGAGTTTATTTATGGAAAAATCGTTTCCTTTTAATGCCGCCCTGGTGGACGGTGTGCCGGACAGAGTCTATTCCGCCGAGGATTTTGCTGCGGAGCGGGCGGCCTACGTTTCCAACGGTGTGACTGCCCCGAATGCGCTGATTGTCACTCCCGGTGCCGCGGGCGGTCTGTGCGTGGATGTTGCACCCGGTCTGGCGGTTATTGACGGATACACATACCGCAACACCACCCCCCTTTCCCTGACTTTGGATGGGGCCGACGCGGTCTATCCCCGCACGGATCTGGCGGTGCTCCGTCTGGATCTCATCGCCCGGGAGATGCACTGTGCCATTCTCCCCGGCACGCCCTCCCAGGCAGCGGCAGAGCCTTCTCTGAGTGCAACGGAGAATATTCATGAAATCCCCCTGGCCAGCATCCGTGTGGCGGCGGGGGAAAATATGATCGAAGCCGCGCACATCACGGATATGCGTCCCCGTGCCTCCTACATTCTGAATCACATGGACGTGGAAGCGGTGCTGGATGAATACCGCGCCGCATTGAACGAGATGTTTCAGAGGGAGGATGCCGAGGCCTTGGCGGATGCCGCCTCCGTGCTTCGTACCGACGGCACATCCGGCGAGGTTCTGTGCGCGGACGGTATGTACCGCAATGCGGCGGACATGATCGGCGGACGCAAGGAGCTGTGCCGTTTCACCGAATCGGGTACGTTCTGTCCCGCGGATTATCCCACGGCGGACGGCCGATACGACATCGTCCTGCAGGGCGGCGGCGGATCCGGTGCCTCTGCCAAGGCGGCTGAGTGCGACACTATCTACGGCGGCTCCGCCGGTGGATATATGGCCCTCACCGGACTCACCCTGATCCCCGATATGGAATACACCGTCACCGTGGGCAAGGGCGGCGCGGCTCTTCCCCGAGGCAGCGGCAGCGGTATATCCGTGGTACAGTCCCCGGGCAACGACGGCGGGGATACTTCCTTCTGGAATTACACCGTTCCCGGCGGAAAAGGCGGCACAAAGGGAGAGCATCCCCAGCCGGTCAATCTGTCCGGATTTGCTGTGGACACCGGATCCATCGGTGAGGATGGCAAGGGAGGAGATTCCCATTTTGCCCGCGGCGGCAAAAGCGGCCGCGCCAGTTACGGCATCACCCGCCTGGCGGAGAACGGATATATGGGCTCCGGCGGCGGATCGGTGACAAAATACGATCTGTACGTGGGTCCCAGCGGTGCCGGCGGCGACGGTGTGGTCATCATTTACGGCATTCCCGTGTGAGAGGCGTACGGATCCACGGGGGAATGTGCCCCGATTTTGATGCTCTTTTCTCGGCGGGAATCCGTTTTGCGCTCCTCTCCGGCTCGATCGGCAGGGAGATCGCGGATCCTATGTGGCGGGAAAAAATGATTGCTGCTCACGGGGCGGGAATTCGATGCGGGGTGTATCACCATCTCCTTTCCCAAACCCCGGAGGGGGTGTTGGG
>JAZSCY010000148.1:0-13524 GCA_045530875.1 Eubacteriales bacterium | reverse complement strand
TGGATCTGCACGCCGTTTTCATCCCGGCGGAAGGAGAATCCTATGGCTTCGATCTGCTCCCGATGCTCCTCCAGCGCGGCGATCTCCGCCTCCGTCATAGGCAAGGCGATGGGGAACATGAGCACCTGGGCGCTCTTTTTGCGAGCACGCATATTCTCGCACAGCTGATCAAAGAGAATCCGCTCGTGGGCGGCATGCTTATCGATGAGGATCAACCGATCCTCCAGCTGGACGATGACGTAGCAGTTGTACGCCTCACCGATGATGACGTAGTCGGGAATCTCCGGAGTTTCCGCCGCCGTATCCGTCACAGGAATCGGCTCCGCTGTAGCAGGGTGTGTTTCCCGGTGCCCCTTGGCGGAGGGAATCGCTCCTGCCTCCTCATAGGTGATGGCGGGCTGGGAGAAAGGCTGTTTCGGTGCGTCATGGACGGGCGTTTCCGTTTTAATTTCCTGGGAGATCTCCTCACGGGCAGAAGCAGGCGGGGTCTGCGGTTTCTTTTCCTCCCGGGCAGGGGTAGCGGCCGCCTGCATACCGGGGGTATTCAGGCGGATCTGGGAACGGACCGCATTGGGGGACGGATCTCCCTTGGCGATAAAGGTGCTGAGCAGCTTGCTGGCCTCCTTATCGCTGACCCAGAAGGGATTGGCAGACACGCCGCTTTTTCCATTCGTCTGCGGGACGGCTGCCGTCGGTTTCGCGCCCGTCACAGGACGGCCGATGGTCAATTCCGGCCGGGCGGAGGTGGCCTCCAAAGCGCTTTTCACCGCATAATAGACCACATCGAAGATCACTTTCTCATTGGAGAATTTGACCTCCAGTTTGGCGGGATGGACATTGACATCCACCGCCGCGGGATTCAACTCAATATTCAATACACAGAAGGGGAATTTCTCCGCCGGAATCCGGCTGACATACGCCTGCTCCAAAGCGGCGGCAGCGGTACGGCTTTTCACATAGCGGCCGTTGATGAAGAAATTCTCCATATTCCGGTTGGAGCGGACGCTGTCCGTATCAGAAACAAATCCCCACACACGGATGCCGCCGTCGGTGCGATCCACACTCAGCATACGTCCGGCGGTATCCCGGCCGTACAAAGCGTACACCGTATTCCGCAATTCTCCGTCGCCGGCGGTCATGAATTTCACCTCGCCGTCGGAAATGTATCGGATGGACACCTCCGGCTTGGACAAAGCGATCTTTTCCACCACACCGGTCACGGCCACGCTCTCCGTGGAATTCTTTTTCAGGAATTTGCGGCGGGCGGGCACATTGAAGAACAACTCCTCCACGATCACCGTGGTACCGGGAGCGCATCCCGTTTCCGTCACGCTGACCACACTGCCGCCGTCACAGGACAAGAGGGCACCGAATTCCGCTCCCGCCACTTTGGAGAAGATCCGAACCCGGGATACAGCGGATATGGCCGCAAGGGCCTCACCGCGGAATCCCAGCGTAGCGATACCGTCCAGATCGTCTGCTTGTTGGATTTTGCTGGTAGCATGCCGAAGAACAGCCACAGGCAGATCCTCCGCCTCCATACCGCATCCGTTGTCGGATACACGGATGAAGGACACGCCGCCGTTCTGGATCTCCACCGTAATGGAGGTGGCTCCGGCATCCAGGGCGTTTTCCATCAATTCCTTCACCACGGAAGCAGGGCGATCCACCACCTCACCGGCGGCGATCAGATTGGCAACCTCAAAGCTGAGTACGTTGATTTTTCCCATATCGGCTCTCCGTTATGATTCCAAAATCGTCTTTTTCCATTCGTAAAGCAATCCCATAGCCTCAATGGGCGTCAGGGTATTGATATCCAGAGTCTTCAGTTTTTCCTTGATTTCCTCGGCGGCACTGTCCGCGAAGGTGATGGGCTGGGGGGCATAGGATTCCTCCTTCGCCCGGGATGCCGATTTCGGCTCGGGACGCGTTTCCTCCAGGGTACGGAGGATCTCTTTTGCCCGGCGGGTGATCTCGGCGGGAACGCCTGCCAGCTGGGCTACTTCAATACCGTAGCTGTCGTCGGTGGGGCCGCGAACGATCTTGCGTAAAAAGGTCAATTCCCCGCCCCGCTTCTTGGCGGCCACGTTGTAATTGACCACGCCGCGGATCTCTTTTTCCAGTTCCGTCAATTCATGATAGTGGGTAGCAAACATAGTTTTCGCCCCCAACTTCTTGCCGGCGGTGTATTCTGCCACGGCCCGGGCGATGCTCATGCCGTCGTAAGTGCTGGTACCCCGGCCGATCTCGTCGTAAATGATGAAACTGCGGCGGGTGGCGTTGGCCAGAATGAAGGCAACTTCCTTCATTTTCAGCATGAATGTGGACTGACCGGAAGCCAGATCATCCGACGCGCCCACGCGGGTGAACAGCCGATCCACCACGCCGATACGGGCGGAGGTGGCAGGCACGAAGGAACCGATCTGCGCCATCAGGATAATGAGGGCGCTCTGCCGCATATAGGTGGATTTACCCGCCATATTGGGGCCGGTGATCAGCATCAGCCGGTTGTCGGTGCAATCCAGATAGGCGTCGTTGGGCACAAAATAGGAATCCCGCACAAACTGCTCCACCACGGGATGCCGTCCGTCCTTGATGTCCACGATATCGCTGTTGTCCACCTCGGGGCAGACGTAGTGATTGTGGGCGGCCACCTGTGCCAGGCTGACGTACACATCGATCTGGGCAAGGGCGGCAGCGGAAGCACGGATTCGCTCGGCACATGCGGCGATCTGATCCCGGATGGCGGAGAACAACTCGTACTCCAATCCGTTCACCTTATCCGCCGCGCCCAAAATGGTGGACTCGGTGCGCTTCAATTCATCGGTTATGTATCTTTCCGCATTGGCCAGAGTCTGCTTGCGGATGTAATGCTCGGGCACCAGGTTCTGGAAGGATTTGGTGACCTCGATATAGTATCCGAACACCCGGTTATAACTGATGCGCAAATTGCGGATGCCCGTTTTTTCTCTTTCTTCCGCCTCAATCCGCTCGATCCATCCCTTGCCGCCCTGCATAACAGAACGAAGCTCATCCACCTCGGCGCTGTATCCATCCCGGATGATACCACCCTCCCGGATGGTAAAGGGAGGCTCGTCCACGATGGCCATATCGATCATTTCCCGAATATCCGTCAGAGGATCGATGGTTTCGGCAATATACCGCAACTCCTCCGAGGTAGCCTTTTCCGTCAGAAGGGCCTTGATATCCGGCAAGGTGCGGATGCTCTGGCTGATGGCCCGCAGATCCCGTCCACCGGCCGTTCCCACGCTGATTTTGGTAATCAGACGCTCGATGTCCAAAAGATCGGAGAGAAGGGAGTGCAAATCCTCCCGCAGCATGAAATCGCCATACAACTCGCTGACAGCGCCCTGCCGACGGGTTATGCGGGAGATATCGGTGAGGGGATGCTCAATAAAGCTGCGCAGAAGGCGGGCACCCATGGATGTGGAGGTTTTATCCAGCACCCACAAAAGGGATCCCCGACGTTCTTTCGACAGCATGGTTTCGCACAGTTCCAGATTCCGTCTTGTGGCGATATCCATCTCCAGAAACTGAGAGGACTGATACAGATGCAATTCCCGCAGGAAGGACACGTCCCGCATCTGTGTTTCGGCGATGTAGGCTGCAGCCGCACCGGCAGCGATCAGAGCCGCCGCATCCGTATCCTCCACACGGACGCCAAACTGCTCCTCCGCCCGGGCGATGGCCTCGGATTTCACAAAATATTCCGGCCGGGCATCCTCAAACAGGCCCCGGATCCGCTCGGCATAAAACTCTCGGATTCCCGGCAGAAGATCCGCTGAGGTATTGAGAATCACTTCCTTGGGGGCGTAGGTGGACAACTCATTCTGCAGCTGGGATACCACATCCCCTCCCCGGAAGGAGGTGGCGCACACATAGGCCGTAGATATATCCGCAAAGCAGACGCCCACCGTTTCCCCGTCAAAGACGACGGTGGCCAGATAATTGTTCTGGGTCTCCTCCAGAAGATCGTTTTCCACCACCGTACCGGGGGTAATGATCCGCACCACCTCACGGCGTACCAGTCCCTTGGCCTTGGCGGGATCCTCGGTCTGCTCGCAGATGGCTACCTTATAGCCCATGGAGATCAGCTTGCCGATATATCCCTCGCAGGAGTGATAGGGCACGCCGCACATGGGGGCACGCTCTTCCTCTCCGCAATCCCGCCCGGTCAGTGTGAGGGAAAGCAGCTCCGACACAAGCTTGGCATCATCAAAAAACATCTCGTAAAAGTCGCCGAGACGGTAAAACAGGATAAAATCCTTATACTGTTCTTTGATATCCATGTACTGCTGCATCATGGGTGACAATGCCATGTTTTATACCATACCTTTCTATCGGTTGTACTCCGTTTTACTTTCCTGCGCTGCTGCAATCGGCGTGGCAGGTGGAACAGTTGTGGGTGCAGGCGCGGCGTCCGGTGATAAAGAACTCCAGCTCTGCGTTCACCATCTGCACAAAGGCGTCGCTTTCTTCCTTGGCACGGATGAAATCCCGGTAGGATGCGTGGTTGGTGATCGCCTCGTACAATTCGTCAATCCGCTTCTGGATGCAGGCGATCATCTCCTCGTTGCGCTCCTCATGAGTGAACTGCTCGGACAAAGCCGCCTGATGCACGTTGTACTCCGTGATCATGGAAAGGATCTCCGGATCCTTCTCGTATACTTCAGCGGCTGCCTCATATACCTGATACCGCTTATCCGCGCGGATCAGCTTTGCCAGGGCCTCGGTGGCCTCACGAATCTCTTTGGAAATATACTCTGCCATACTATTTACTCTTCTTTCTTGAAATTTTATTGAATCAAACCGGTTCCGCCATGAGTGAGAACGTATCGGCGGCGGTGATTTTTACGTTGATGAACTGTCCGATCACAGAGGGATCGGCCTCCACGTGGATGGGTCTGGGAGAATCGCCCCGTGCCGTTATGCGGGAGGAATCGCCATGGCTGATCTCTTCCGCGAGCACCCGCATCGTTCTGCCCACAAACCGCTGATTGCGGGCAAGAGATATCTCATTCTGCAAGGCCAGCATTTTTTCAAAGCGGGCGGTGCTGATATCGTGGGGCACCTGATCGGGCATCTCCGCCGCCGGTGTTCCCTTGCGGGGAGAATAAATGAAGGAGAAGATGGCGTCATACTGCACCCGACGGAGCATGTCCATGGTTGCCTCAAAATCCGCCTCTGTTTCTCCGGGGAAGCCCACGATGATATCGCTGCTCAAACTGATATCCGGCATAGCGGCGCGCAGTTTCTCCACGATTCCGTAATACTTTTCCGCGGTGTAGCGCCGGTTCATGCGGTGAAGGACGGTATCCGACCCGGACTGCAGGGGCAGATGGAAATGGCGGACAATCTTTTCGTTTTTCGCCATGACCTCGATCAGCTCCTCCGAGGCATCCTTCGGATGGCTGGTCATAAACCGAAGACGGAAATCCCCCTCCAGATTGGCCACCGCATCGATCAGGCGGGCAAAATTCGTCCCGCCCAGATCCCGGCCGTAGGAGTTGACGTTCTGACCGAGAAGGGTGATATCCTTGGCGCCGCTGTCGATCAGTTGTCTTGCCTCTGCCAGGATGGCCTCCGGGGTGCGGCTCCGTTCCCGACCGCGGGTGTAGGGTACAATGCAGTATGAGCAAAAATTGTTGCAGCCATACATGACGGACAGCCAGGCCTTGTAGGAAATCTCCCGATGGGTAGGAATCCCCTCGGCGATGTTGGCACTCCCGCCCACATGGAATTTCCGACTTCCACCCCCAAGAATCCCTGCCACCAGTTCCGGCAGAGTGTGTACGGATGCGGTGTCAAACACAAAGCTCACGTAAGGATAGCTCCGTTTCAGCTGATCGGCCCGGTGCTGCTGGGTAGCCATGCATCCGCCCACGCCGATGATCACCTCGGGATCCGCTTCTTTCAGATGCTTGTACTGCCCGATAATGGACAGCGCCTTTTTCTCCGCGTGCTCCCGCACCGCGCAGGTGTTCACCAGAATCAGTTTGGCCTCGGCGGGATCGTGGGTGATTGCGTATCCCATAAGGATCGCAAGACCGGCGATGCGCTCGCTGTCCGCCTCATTCTGCTGACAGCCAAAGGTCTGCACAAAGCATTTGGGAGCACACTCCCCTACCCGTCCGTTTCTCTCGTGGACAGCGGCCACCTGATGAGCGAAGCGGAACTGCTTTTCTATATCCTCCCGGGGTAGTTCCCACCCAGGGATGTTTTTTGTTGTGATTTCTTCCATGAAAATGCCTCCGTTTGGAAGAAGAATGACGGGAAAATTCCATAGTTCCCCAAGTATAAAGATACATAGTATATTATACAACAGAGGAAGAAAATTGTCAACAATCCCCGCGGTTTTCCGAGGGAGTATTCCCCTGCGCGCTCTGCCGTTATTTTCCGTATTTTGCGGGAAAAATCCGCAAAAAAGTATTGACATAGGCGTGGGAATATGGTATACTGTTTGACTGAACGGGCACTTATGTCCGTCTCTCTGCCGCCGGTAAATCTATATGTCGGCGGTCTTTCATGTCCATAGGGAGGTGTAAAAATGGAAAAGTTCAACTCTTACGAGACTCTGTTCATCATCGATGCTTCTCTCACTGAAGAAGCCATCAAGGGTTTGGTGGACAAGTTCACGGCTCTCATCGCGGAGCACGGCAAGGTTTCCGAAGTCAATGAGTGGGGCAAACGCCGTCTGGCTTACCCGATCAACGACAAGGAAGAGGGTTACTACGTTCTCGTTAACTTTGAGAGCGAAGGCAATCTTCCCGCCGAGTTGGAGCGTATCTTCGGTATCACCGAGGGTATCATGCGCTCTATCGTGATTCGTCACGAAGACAAGAAGGCTGCCGCTGAGGCGTAAAACCGAAATTTCTCTTCAAATCAGGAGGAAATTATGGCAAACTTCAACTTCAACAAGGTCATTCTGGGCGGCCGTCTGACGGCAGATCCGGAATTGAAGACCACCCCCAGCGGTGTGTCCGTAACATCCTTCACCGTTGCTGTTAACCGCCGTTTCAGCGGTAAGAACGGAGAGGAGTCCCAGGCGGATTTCATCAATGTAACCGCATGGAGACAGACCGCAGAGTTCATCACCCGCTTCTTCCATAAGGCAAGCTCCATCTGCGTGGTTGGTACGATCCAGACAAGAAGCTGGACCGACAATCAGGGCCAGAAGCGCTATGCTACCGAAGTAGTGGCCGACGAAGCCTATTTTGTCGATGCAAAATCCGAAAGCCCCGTTTCCGGAGGCAGCCAGGGTGCGTATGTTCCCGATAATTACGGAACCCCCGCATTCTCCTCTCAGCAGGCAGGCGCCCCCAAGTTCGAGGAGCTTTCCGATGACGAAGAGCTGCCCTTCTGAGCCGCCAGGCAGCAACCACTTAAATTTATACAGGAGGTCTCATAAGAATGGATAACGAAAGAAACGAAGCCGTTCAGGCTCAGCCTGAGCAGGCTGCTGAAGTAAGATCTGAGCGTCCCGCTCAGCGTCCCTTCAACCGCAGAAGAAAGAAAGTCTGCACTTTCTGCGCAGATAAGATTGATCACATCGATTACAAGGATATCAATCGCCTGAAGAAGTGCGTTTCCGACAGAGCGAAGATCCTGCCCCGCCGTATCTCCGGCGCTTGCGCAAAGCATCAGCGTCAGATCACTGTTGCTATCAAGCGTGCCCGCCACGTTGCGCTCATGCCCTACATCGGCGAGTAATTTTTGCTGAAAGCATTAAAAAACGTTCGTGTCCAGAGGGACACGAACGTTTTTCTTTTGTTTCGTATAACTCAATGGGAAGAGCAAGGAATGGTGGGCTTGCTTCCATCGCTGCCGTAGAAGGGAGTTTCGCGGTCGTTTTCGTATTTCACCCGATCTTCTTCCCGACGGAAATCCGGAACATCGTACGGAACACCGCCATTCAGAATACTTCTGTGGGCCAGAATGGCCACGGATGCCATCTTCGTAGCGAAATACACGTCAAATTCGGGACGCTTGTTTTCTCGAATGCAGTGGAAGAACTCGCGGATAATGAGGAAGTCACCGCCGCCGTGGCCCGCCTTGGAAATCAGATCCTCCTGGGGATCGTTCCACTCGGGCATATAGAAGTTGTTTCGCTCTTTTCCTTCCGGTATGTTCCAGTCGTTGTAACGAAGCATAATCTTATCGCCCGTTCCGACCACATTGAACATCTGGCCCTTGTCGCAGCAAATGCGGGTATAATTGCCATGTCCGCCGAATCCGCCGCAGCCGACAATGCGGTATACAGAATCGTTCTCATTGACGCAGGTGATAATGGCCGCCCGGTCCTTTACGGCAGGGCCAAACAGTGCATCCTCGCCCCCCTTCGGATAATACACGGGCACAGCGGAAACTCTTTTTGGGAAAGCACCCGTAATATACATCAGCGGTGCCAGAGAGTGGGTGATGTAATAGCTTCTGGGTGTGTGATTTCTCCAATGCTCCTCAAAAGGACGCAAATGGTTGATGCTTGCGGTGTCGCTGGGATTCAGGGGATGATTGTATTCGCACTCAGCATACAAAAGATCACCAAGGGTTCCCTCGCGGAAGATTCTCCGCATCTCGCGATTGAACTTCATGTGCGGATAGTTTTCATCCAGCATGTAGATCGCCTTGCTCTTCTCCGCGGCACGTACCAGCGCAACACCCTCCGCCATGGTGCCGTTGGATGTGCATTCGCTCAGCACATGGATGTTTCGCTCCAATGCCTTAATGGCATACGGAACATGCTCGTGGAAGAAATTGCACAGAAGCACGGCTTCCATACCGGGGTGCTCAATGAACTTATCAAAGTCCGAATACACACCGATATCCCCCAATTTTGCCTTTGCTGCTTCACATCTTTGTGCATTCCTATCACAAACGGCAACAATCTCACCGTTGTTCTGCAGAATGCTGTCATACTGGTTGGAGCCTCTGCCAAGCCCAAACACACCAATTTTAATCTTTCGCATATGAATCCCCCTTAAGAGTTAATTTATGCATTGATTATAACGAGTATTTTGTTTTTATACAATGGATAAAACACTCAATCGTATGTACAATTTCGTGATTTCATTGACATGCTCGAAAAGAATGGTATAATGCAAATAGGAAAACTGCGAGGAGGCATGCTATGAGAGATCCTATATGCAAAATCAATGACAGCGTCGCAAACACCGTTAACTGCACAAGGTTTATCTACGAAACAACGGATGTCCAAAGCACACAAACGCTGGCCGACTCCCATGTTCTCGGCATCATCGTGAAAGGAAGCGGAAGTATTGTCTGCGAAGATACATCCGCCACGCTCCGGGAAGGAGATGTATACGCCCTCAAAAAAGGATGCCTCTTCTCCATCTTCCGTGACGGAGATATGGAATATTCGTACATTTCCTTCAACGGCTTTCGCGGGGACGAACTCATGGATCATATGGAAGTGTCCGGGAAATTTCTTGTCTTCCCAATGCACGGTGAAATCCTGGATTTTTGGCTTTCTTGCTTCAACGGAGCCGAAAACGGAAATCTCGGGCTTTTCAGCGAAGCGGCTTTGCTCTATAGTGTAGCCGCTTTAAGCAAAAAATCGAAGGCAAAAAACGACATATCGGAAAGAATCGTACAATACGCAAACGAGAATTTCAGCGATCCGAATCTCAGCATGGCGGACATAGCCAAAAAACTGGGATACGATTCCAAATATCTTTCCGCTCTCTTCAAAGCAAAACGAGGCATGAAGTTCACCGAATATCTGCGAAGCATACGGATAAAGCATGCTGCCTTCCTTTTTGAAAACGGCATTGAAAGTGTGAAAAGTGTCGCGATTCTGTCAGGTTTTTCGGATTCTCTCTATTTTTCAAGAATGTTCAAGCGGGAAACAGGTATCAACCCAACGGACTATATGAAAAATCGGACATAAAGATAAAAAACAGAGCCACGCGCCAGTGCGTGACTCTGTTCTTTTATTTCACCAGAATGTGGGTAATCTCACCGATATACATATCGTGATAATCTTTTGTGGGATAGAATTTATCGTCCACCGTGGGATCGATAAAGTTCTCGGGCTCAATGGGCTGGCGGCACATCTTGCGGCAGGTGATGGCGATCTTTGCCTCGCCAAAATAGGGTGTGCCGTCCAGGTGCTCCACACTCAGATTCCACCGGGCAATCTTATCCTCATCCCGGCCGGACACTTTGCCCATGTAGGCCAGCATCTCGGCGTATTTTTCCCGATCGAAGAAGGTCAGGGAGAAGGTATCGGCCGCATCCATAAACTCTTTGGTATACCGGCTGTCCCGGACGAACACATACGCCGCGTTCCGTCCCCAGATCACGCCCAAGCCGCCCCAAGAGGCAGTCATGGTATTGACACGTCCCTCTTTCTCCGCCGTAATCAGCATCCAATCGCTGCCGATGGCATGAAAGGGGCTAATCTGGAAATCCTTCGGCTGCACTTCACGAAAATCGCTCATATCTTACCTCCACAAACTCAAACACTGTATTGTATGCGTCACGAATCAAATGTAACACGGCGCACCCGTTTTTTAATGCGAAGCAGATCCCGCAGCATACGAAAGCTGTCCCGTACCAGATGCACCGTGGACTGCCGGTGATTGAGGATCCGCACCGGCATCTCTTCAATGGATGCGTGCAGTTTTCCGGCCAGCAGAAGCACTTCAAAATCAAAGGCAAATCCGTCAGTTTGGCATTTGCCAAATATTCTCCGAGCCACATCTCCGCGGAAAGATTTGAACCCGCACTGGGAATCGGACAGATCAAATCCGCCCACCGTTCTCAAAACCCCGAAATAGACCGCCGATGCCATTTTTCGCAGAGGGGTATATCCCTCGTATCCGTCTCCGCTGAGGCGGCGGCTTCCGATCACCGCATCCACCCCATCCCGATAGCGAAGTACTGCTTCGGCAATCACATCCGTGCCGTAGGCCAGATCGCAATCGGTATAGATGACGATATCCCCGTCGGAGGCCAGCACCGCTTCCCGAACGGCGGCACCCTTGCCCCGGTTCGTCTCGTATCCCACCACGCGAATTTCATCCATTCCCTGCTCTGCCACAGCGCGTACCCGGTCGGCGCAGTCGTCCACACTTCCGTCATCCGCAAAGAGGATCTCGAAATCCCAGCCGTAATTCCGGCGGTTTTCCGCCATAGTGTCCCACAGAGTGCGTGCTGTATCCGCGGCGATTTTCGTCTCATTGTACATGGGAATACATACGGAAACTTTCATGACAACTCCTTACGAAACACATAAATGTCTGCCTCGATGCTTACGTCCAGCGAGGGTGTATTCAAAAGACGCATCCGTCCGCTCTCCGGTGTCCGGTAATAGAACGGCGTCATGGTAAACAAGGCCTGCAGTGCGGCCGTATCGGGGATATGTACCACCCGGCGCACGGTCTGCTTATCCGTCAGGGTAAATCCCGCCGGCGTGGTTGCCTCCGCGTTCCCTTCCCGGGGCTCATCGTACAAAAGGCACCGCAATTCCCACAGATGGCGGGGACCTGCGGCCACCACCGTAAGAATTCCCCCCTCCCGCAGGGTACGGGATACTTCCTCTGCCGGAATGGGAGCGAACAGACTGAAAACAATATCGAGAGAATCCTCCGCCACAGGCAGAGAAAAGATATTCCCCGCCGCAAAGGAGAGCGACACATTCTCTGGCAGATTCCGACAGCCTTTAGCTCCGGCCGCCGCGCCTTTTTTGGAGGCATCGATCCCGCATCCGACGATGGGCAGACCGCTCACCTCTGAGAGGCGGCATGCCATGCGGCGGGTGTGATATCCCTCCCCGGATCCCGCATCGCAGAAGTGAAGACAATTCCGGCGGTGGGAGAGGGCATTCCAGGCGATATCTGCCGCCGCATCGGAGATACAGTCGTAGTATCCGCCGCCAAGGAACGCACTTCTGGCGGCAATCATCGCCCCATCGTCACCGGTATGGGCATTTCCTCCCTTTCCCGGAGGAAGCAGATTCACATAGCCGGAGGAGGCGATATCATAGCAGTGACGGCGGCCCGTATGTCCGTCGCAGAACAGGCTGGCCCCCTCCCGATGAAGGAAGCCTCCGCAATGGGGACAGATCAGAAAAGGACTGAAATCCATAAAAACCTCACAGTGACCGCACGGCGAACATCAGTAGATATAATCGATCAGCACCGCATGGAGTGCATAGCGGCCGTTGTTGTAGTTGGTACAGGTGGACAAAGTGATCATCCGATCCTCCGGTCCCACCACCACGTTGTTGGCAATACGGGAACGGGCCTTCATCTTGGCCGCAAAGGCACCGTAATCCTCATAAGACGTAAAGCTGGTACGGATGTATCCGGAATCGGGTTTTGTGCTGTATACGGAGAACGCCTTGAAAATATACACGCCGTCCATGGTATACATATAGATCAGAGCATTGTCGAACACATCCTTGTTCAAAAACTCCGTAACCTGATGGAACATGGCGCCGCCGTTCGTCTCAATATTGTGTCCGTACAGAACGGTGTTGAAATTCTTATACATTTTGTTGCTGCACCGATAGTCCACAAAAATGGATCCGATAACAAGGGATTCCTTTTTGTAGTTGTGGTTCAGGTAAAAATCGTTATCCTCGCCCTGCACCACCACATATTCCAGGCCTACGGCCGGAATACTGATATATCCGTACACGTCCTCGTTGTACTGCTTATAGGAACGAAGTACCGCCCGCAGTTTCTCCAGCTGCTCCTTATACTCGGAATCCGCGTCGGATTCGCCAATATCTCCATTTAGGGAATCCGATTGCGCCCGCACCTGCGTAAGAGACACAGCCGCCGAATCCCGTCGCACGCTTCGAAGCCGATCGATACCGCCGGTAGTCTCGCCGGAGATGACATCCTCCTCAAAGCCGAAATTCAGATCCGCTGCGGCAAATTCCTCTGCCGCCTCATCATACAACTCCGCACCCCGCTGTTTCTGGACAAAATTGTCTACCAGCATGATGCTGCTGCCGATCAGAACGCAGATGCAGATGCCCAAAAGCACGTTTCGCACGCCATCCATGATCCGCTCGCCCTTGGTGCGCACACGGGGCGGCTTGCTCAACCGGATATCCTCCGGCGTCAGTTCCTGCAGCGAATGAAGAAACGGATCCCGATCGAAATTCAAATCCGCTTCCTGGGTGAGGGAAAATTCCTCATCGTCATCCTCTGCGGCAAAGGGTCTGTTCATCCATTTCGCTCTCAGCTGTTCCCACCACTGCATAGAATCCGCTCCTTTCTTGAGTCATTACTCTATATTATAATAAATTCCAACTCATTTTACAAGGCTATATGAAAATAGTTCTCTGTTTTTTCACCCGGTGTTTACAAATTCCCCGTTTTATGCCCACTCACCCACAGCAAAAAATACCCTTGCATTTCCCCGTTTTCGTGATATAATGGTATATGGTATACAGAAAGCACACATCGCACGTTTTGCTTACCATATACCCGAGCCATCCGCGGCGTCACAGCCGAGATGCAAGAAAAC
>JAZSCY010000310.1:0-4474 GCA_045530875.1 Eubacteriales bacterium | reverse complement strand
GGGGAAGGATTGCCGGTCACTTTGTCCGTTTCCCTGCACACCCCGGATGACGCTACCCGAAACGAGCTGATGCCCGTGAATCGAAAATACAATATCGACACCCTGCTCGCCGCCTGCCGGGATTATTTCGCCAAAACAGGCCGGCGCGTATCCTTTGAATATACACTGATCGGCGGAAAGAACGATTCCCCCGTCCATGCGGATGCCTTGGCCGCCCGGCTGAAGGCAGGCATGCACGCCACGTGTCATGTGAATCTGATCCCGCTGAACGAGGTGGCGGAAACCGGGCTTTCCACCGTAAACCGAAAAAATGCGGAAGCCTTCCGCGACCGCCTGACCGAGCGCGGCATCAATGCTACCATCCGCCGCAAGCTGGGCAGCGATATCAATGCCTCCTGCGGACAGCTTCGTCTGCGGCGGGCAGAAAAATCCTGATGTTTACAAAACCCCGCTTTACTTATCCCCGCAAGTATGTTACAATGTAGTTTACAGATCCGGTAGGAGGTGATCCATTTTGCAGTACTGCGGAAAAACCGACGTTGGCATGAAACGAAGTGTCAACCAAGATAATTTCTCCATAAAGGAATATGCTCCCGGCATTTTGCTGGCTGTCGTTTGCGACGGTATGGGCGGCGCACGGGGCGGACGCGAGGCAAGCTCTACCGCCACGGACACGTTTGTCGCCGCCATGGATTCCTTTGTGGAATCTCATATCACGGAACAGTATACCATTGAGTGCACCGATGCACAGATCCACCGGGCACTGCGTTCCGCTGCCTCCACCTCCAATCTGGCGGTATTCACCCGGGCGGAGGAGGATGAGTCTCTCCGCGGAATGGGCACCACGCTGGTCGCCGTGCTCATTATCGGCAAGACGGTCTATACTGTCAACATCGGCGACAGCCGTATGTATATCCTCCACGGAGATACCATAAAGCAGATCACCCACGACCACTCCTACGTTCAGTATCTGGTAGATACGGGACGGATCAGTGAGGAGGAAGCACGCACGTCCCAGAACCGCAACATCATCACCCGCGCCGTAGGAACAGAATCCAGCGTGGATGCGGATGTGTTCGTCACGGAATTCGATCCGGCAGGTGACGCGGTCTATGCACTGCTCTGCTCCGACGGTCTGACGAATCATATTGACAGCGAGGAACTGGCAGCCATCATCTCCAACGAAACGGAGATTTCCCAAAAAGTCGATACTCTGGTGTCCCGCGCCAACGCGAGCGGCGGCTCCGACAACATCACAGCCGTAGTTATTGAACTGACAAACTGCTGAAAAGGAAACGATTACTCGAATGGATAAATTTGAAAAATACGTCGGTGTCGTTTTCGATAACCGATATAAAATCGATAAAATCATCGGTATAGGCGGTATGGCGGTGGTATACCGTGCCATCGATCTGCTGATGAAACGGATCGTGGCGGTAAAAATGCTGCGGGATGAGATCGCCGCGGACGAGCAAAGCGTCCGCCGTTTCATCAACGAGTCCAAAGCCGTTGCCATGCTCTCCCATCCGAATATTGTCAATATATACGACGTCTCCGTACGGGATAACGTAAAGTATATCGTTATGGAGTACGTGGAAGGCATCACCCTGAAAAATTATATGACCCGCAAGGGGATTCTGTCCGTAAGAGAGATCATCAGCTACTCAGAGCAGATTTTGCACGCCCTGGAGCATGCACACGCAAAAGGCATCGTGCACCGGGACATCAAGCCCCACAACATCATGCTTCTGAAAAATGGTCTCATCAAGGTGATGGACTTCGGCATCGCCAAGCTTCCCAACGCCGAGACCGTTACTATGACGGACAAGGCCATCGGCACGGTGTATTATATCAGCCCCGAACAGGCCAGCGGACGTCCCATCGATGCCCGCAGCGATCTGTATTCTCTGGGCGTTCTTATGTATGAAATGGGCTGCGCACAGCTTCCCTTCAACGCGGACAGTCCTGTATCCGTGGCACTGATGCAGGTGAACGACAGTGCGCTCCCGCCCCGCAAGGTAAATGCCGCGCTCCCCGTCGGTCTGGAGCAGATCATCCTCCGCGCCATGGAGAAGGATCCCACCGACCGGTATCAGAGCGCCAAGGACATGCTGAAGCACGTGCTTCGACTGAAGGAAAATCCCCATATCGTTTTCCGCCAGGTGAAAAAGGTCAAAAAGCAGCGCAAGCCTCACCGGGCCAGCCATGCCATGCTGCCCATTATCCTGGGCGTTGCTCTGGCATTTCTGAGCGTGGCGGCCGTCAGCGGCGTCTATGCGCTGAATGCGATTCTGGGCAGCAGCACGGAAACCAAAGCGGAGACTATCACGGTGGCTACCTTCACCGACACCACCTTCTCCACCCAGCTGCAGGAGTGGTTTGACAAATCGGAAATCTATACACTGAAGCTGGTCTACCGGCACGATCCCGAGCATCCCGCCGGTACGATCATCGAACAGGAGCCCCGCGGCGGCGACCGGCGGAAAGTGATTCCCGGCCAACAGCGCTGTGAGGTAACGCTGACCATCAGCCAGGGCGCGGAGACATTCTATCTGCCTGATGTGGTCGTCTACGACTACCGGGAAGCGGATGCACTGCTCAAGCGGCTGGATCTGATCGTTCGTGTAGAAAAGATCTATAGCGAGACGTTTGCAGTCGGTTCCGTCATTCGCACCGAGCCTGCCGCCAACGCTGTGATGAAATCCGGAGATACGGTGACCGTCTACGCCAGCCTGGGTCCGGCGGTCGGCACCGTTGTGGTACCTCAATTCGTCGGCCTTACGGAAGTACAGACGCTGCGCAAGGTGCTTGGCGCCGGATTGCAGGTGGGTACAGTCACCTATGAGACATCCGATAAGCCGGCCGGCACCATCCTCTCTCAGGATATCGCTGAATTCAAGGTGGTTCACGCCAACACAAAGATCAGCTTTGTGGTCAGCGGCGGACCGGATTATATGGTCGATCCCTTCCCGGAGGATCCCTATGATCCTTTTGATCCGAGCAATCCGTTGAATCCTGATGATCCGTACACTCCTGATAATCCGGAGGACACCACCGATCCGGACGATCCCTATGCCAACTGGGAACCGGAGGACGGCTTTGGAGATCACACCTCCGACGGAGAGGATTTCGACGACTGGCTTGACAGTTTTTTGAACAGGAATTAACTGCATGAAGGATGAATCCACCATAAAAGGAATCGTTATACGCGGAGTGGGCGGGCTTTACGGAGTCTGCCCTTTGCCGCTTGCACCGGGCTCACCCATTCTTTCCTGCCGCGCAAGAGGTGTATTCCGCCACGAGAAAATATCCCCACTGCCGGGCGATACCGTCCTGCTTCGTCGGGATAGCGATGCTCCTCGCCGGGACCGGCCAAGTTTGGCGGACGCCGAATATGTGATCGACGAGATCCTTCCCCGCACCAATGTACTGGTGCGTCCTCCCCTGGCCAATCTGACCCATTTGTTTCTAATGATCCCCTCTGCCCACCCCGCACCGGATCTGCTTACTGCGGATAAGCTGATCTCCATCGCGGAAGTGAACGGCATTGAGCCGGTGATCGTCATCTCCAAGCAGGATCTGGATCCCACCGCATCGGAGAAAATCCGCTCCATCTATGAGAACGCCGGATTTTCTACATTTGTCGTTTCTGTGGACAATCCCGTCTCTGTGAACAATCTGCGGGCATTCATTCTGTCCCTGTCTGCCGGTGGCCGTCCCATCACCGCCGCCTTCGCCGGAGCATCCGCTGCCGGCAAATCTACGATGATGATGCAGCTCTTCCCCGGGCTTTCCCTGAAAACCGGAGATGTCAGCCGCAAAACAGAGCGAGGCCGTCAGACGACCCGCCACGTGGAGCTTTTCCCTTTTGAGGAAGGCGAGAACATCTGCTTGATTGCCGACACACCGGGATTCTCCCTTCTGGATTTCACCCAGTTCAATTTCTTTGATCCCGCAGACCTCCCCGAATCCTTCCGGGAATTCCGGGCACATATTGGAAATTGCCGATACACAAAATGCTCCCACACCAAGGAAGAAGGCTGTGCCATTCTGGAGGCGATCCGTCAAGGCACTATCGCCGAAAACCGGCACAAAAGCTTTATTGTCATGCATGAAGATTTGAAGAAAACGCCGGATTGGAAGCGGCGCAAGGAGGAAAGGAGCCGCCATGGTTGATTCTTCCGTGACATCCGCGCTGGTTTTTGTGGGCGGGCATTGCGATACAGATCGACTCCCGGCCCATATGCTCCGGGCAGATCTGATCATTGCCGCCGACTCCGGACAGATCACCGCTGAAAAATGCGGAATCACGCCTCACATTATCGCCGGGGATTTTGATTCCTCCCCTCTGCCCTCCGATACAGAGGCGCAGATCATCCGCGTCCCCGCGGAAAAGGACGATACCGACACCATGCTGGCCTGCCGCATTGCCATGCAGCACGGCGCACGCCACATCACCATCTTGGGCGGCACC
>JAZSCY010000021.1:0-1961 GCA_045530875.1 Eubacteriales bacterium | reverse complement strand
GTGGAGATGGGCATAGCGGGGATCCTCTGCGTTGATGGCAACGGCAGTATCGCCCAGCATGGTTTCGGGACGGGTGGTAGCCAACTCCAGCATCTCGCCCGTTTCCTTAACGGGATAGAAGATGTGGTAGAAGTTACCGCTCTGATCCTCGTATTCCACCTCGGCGTCGGAGATGGAGGTCATGCAGGTGGTGCACCAGTTGACCATGCGGTTGCCCCGGTAGATCAGGCCCTTCTTGTACAGGCGGAGGAATACATCCTGTACCGCCTCGGAGCAGCCCTCATCCAAAGTAAAGCGCTCGCGGGTCCAGTCGCAGGAGGAGCCCAGCTTCTTCAGCTGCTCAATGATGCGTCCGCCGTATTTGGCACGCCAGTCCCAGGCACGCGTGAGGAAGCCCTCACGGCCGATGTCCTCTTTGGTGATGCCTTCTTTGCGCATAGCCTCCACGATCTTCGCCTCGGTGGCGATGGATGCGTGGTCGGTGCCGGGCAGCCACAAGGTGCAGAAGCCGCTCATCCGCTTGTAGCGGGTGAGAATGTCCTGCAGGGTGTTGTCCAGGGCGTGGCCCATGTGCAGCTGTCCCGTGATGTTCGGCGGGGGCATAACGATGGAATAATGGGGTTTGGATTTGTCGATGATGGGCGTGAAGCGTTTTTCCTCACACCAGGAGGAGTAGATTCGTTCCTCAAAGGAGGACGGATCATAGGTCTTCGGCAATTCTTGTCTCATGATAATCTCCTGTATATAAAGTAGTGATGATGTATAATCCCAAATAAAAAGCGCCTGATCCTAATAATGGATCAGGGCGCGTAAGGCGCGGTACCACCCGATGTTTCACTCACGGACCAAAAATCCGTTATCCCGTAACGTGGGAATACGTCAGCGCCTCATGCAGATGCAATCTGACACTCGGACTGCGGCTCCGGGACTACTTCGCCTTCGACCTGCCACGGCATTTCCAGCACCTGCCGCTCTCTGTCGACTGTCGTGAAGGGTACTCCTTCCCATCCTCGCCTTTGGAAGTATTACAATTACGGTAATTGTACCACGAGATGTGCGATTTGTCAAGGCGTGCGGGGAAAATATCCTTATTTTACGGGCTTATTCATTCAGATATGTGGTAAATCCCAACCAGTAGAAGGGGATGTCCGTCACGTTGTAAGTGGAACTGGACAGCCACGACCATGTCACATCGTGATGGGTCAATTCCAGACTGTCCGTCAGAACGTACAGCGTGTGTTCCCTCAGGGGATTGCCCCACAGATCCGTCAGCGCCCGCAGATAGGTGTACTTGCCCACGTCGGATACGGTGCCGTTGTCGTTTTTGCAGTAATAGTACATTCCGTCGATGTGATACAGATCGGTGTAGAAAACTTCCTCCTCGATAAAGTAGACCACACGAAGGAACGCGTCTTCCCCCTCCTCGGCTGTGGCAAGGAACTCCTGCCACGCATCCTTCCCCGCGATCAGTGTGCTGTCCTCGATCACGTACCATCCCTGCTTCACCGCATCCGCCGCGGTGAGATCGGAGGGAATGTCCGCAAATCCCGTGTAAGCCCCATCCGCATCCACGGGAAGGGTAATCTCGACCGGATCCTGCCCGCAGGAGACGAGGATCAGCAAAAGAGCAAACATAAGAATAAACCGTTTCATGGAAAACTCCTTTCGGGATGTTCTGTACTAATCATACAGGAAAACGGGGGGAATGTCAACAGAAAACCGCCTGCCGACAACCCGACAGGCGGTGAATATTTCTTACAGAAGCGTGCGCCGCAATTCTTCCTCGGTGAGCGGGCTCAGATAGGCCGGCGGGATGTCGAATACGGTTTTGCAGCCCCGATCGCCCTTTTCGGCCATGCGGTACGCCGCACGGGCACAGGCCGTGAGAACGGATCCCGTGAATTCCGGATTGGAATCCAGTTTCAGGCTGTACTCAATAATGTGGGTGTGCTCCCCGCTTA
>JAZSCY010000210.1:0-3685 GCA_045530875.1 Eubacteriales bacterium | reverse complement strand
CATTTCCTTTGCTTTTTCGTTCATGCGATCCACAAAGGCTTCCTCGTCACCCGCCGCCAGAATCGCCAGGGATACCGACGCCTCCGCACCGGAGGGCAGGATCATTCCGTACAGAAGATCCCGTACCGTTACGGTTTCACCGGGGGCAAATCCGGCCAGCGTCGCCTCCGCCAGATACAAAGGATCGATGATGGCGCTGGTTACTGTGAACGTGGCCTCCATATCCGGAAGAGCCTCGTACGCCACGATCAAAGACATGATTTTCGTAAGAGATGCAGGGTGAATTCGCTTGTCCGCCCCTTTTTGCGCCAAAGTGGCGGATGCATCTGCCGTGGTCAGCACAGCGTACTCGCTGTCGATCTCATCCCCCAGCGTAACGGTAGCACCGTTTGCCTTGGGGCGAGTGATGGTGGGCACGGGTACGATCGGATCCTCCACGATCGGTGCCTCCGTTTCGGGGGCGGGTACATATACCTCCCGTTCCCCTAGGGAAATCACCTCCGCCCCTGCCGGGGAGGCGGGGGATTCATAGAAAAGAATCGACCGGACCAGCATGGCGAAGCAGAACAGAAGCACGCACAAGAGGATACATAACACACGGCGGCGAGTACGTTTCCGCCGTTCTATCTCGGCCCGCATCCTCGGGGTGAGAGGTCGGCGTGTCCCCGCTTTCCCGGATGGGCGGGTTATCGGTTGGGATGTATTCATCAGGAGCGGGATTTCTTTGCTTTCTTTTCCGCTTCGGCTGCGGCTTCTGCTTCGGCTGCGGCGGCAAGAGCACGCTGGGAACGGCGATGGGAACGCCACAGAGGCAATCCGATTCCCATGGCCACCAGAGCAGCCAAGAGCACCACGGTCAGAATATCCACAAACATGGGCACGTTCTCGCCAAACAGCACGCTCTCGCCCAGAAGATCGGCGGCGGATTTCAGCACCACGCAGTTTTCCCCATTATAGGCATCTGCCTTTTTCAGGGATGCTTCCGTGTCGCCTACCTTGAAGGATACATCGTGGAAGGTAAGCTTCTTCGTGGCAAAGAAAGCGGCTTTGGGCGCGTTTACCGTAATATCCGCATCCCGAATCTCCAGATTCAAAGCGGTGATCGTATTGTTTGCCGTGATTTTTCCGCCGTGGAGTTTGACGTTCCGGCCGCTTATAGCGTATCCGTCCCCATTCGGCGCGTCGATTTCGAATTTGCCGTCGATCACAGACAGAGTACCGGCCAGCGCACGAATGCCCACATCCCCGGAGGAGATGTGATAATTGCCGCCCAGGACGCGCACGGTGGTGGCATCATCGGTGGAGTAGAAATACAAACCGGTATCCCGTGCCACCAGAGTCAGCGAGCCGTTTCCCTTGAAGGTTACGTTGCCGGGACATCCCAGGGCAAAGGATTCAGCGCTGATGTAGTTGTCGCCTTCCAGAATGACGGTAGCATCGCTGGGAATACGCATGCCGTACTCGCCATCTGTCTCAATGCGAAGACCGCTCAGCGTCAGGGTGTTTTCCAGATTCATCCACTTATATCCGTTGCCGTACATATTCTTGCGGGGATTGGTCAGATTCACCGGCTCGGTGATCACATCGGCCGCATCCGCCTGGGGAATCGCACAGACAAACGTGGGGAGAAGAAGGAGGACGGCGGTCAGTATAAGACAGGCGGTACGAAGCGCGCCCGGGATTCGGGAAAATACATGTGTGCGCATACGGGTAAAACCTTTCTGTACATATTTATCCTATTTTATCATTATATAAAATAATACCATATTTTTGCCCGAAAAACAATAGCGGTGGGTATTTTTATCATTTGTTTACATATGGAAAGACCTCTTGCAACGGGGGACGGAATGTGGTAGAATGTAGATAGGAAACAAGGAAGGAGGCGGAAGACGTGGAGAGTACAAAGAAACACAACCCTATCGGCGTATTTGATTCGGGTGTAGGCGGCATCAGCGTGCTGAAGGAACTGATGCGGCGGATGCCCGGGGAATCCTATGTCTATTATGGGGATTCCGCCAACGCACCTTATGGGGCAAAATCCCCGGAGGACGTGCGTGCCCTGACCGATACCCATGTGGCTGAATTGATTGCCCGCGGCGCCAAAGCCATTGTGATCGCCTGCAACACGGCTACCGGCGCGGCCATACAGGATCTGCGGCAGAAATATACCGAGATCCCCATCATCGGTATGGAGCCGGCCATAAAACCCGCCGTAACCGCCTATCCCGGCGGACGGGTTTTGGTCATGGCCACTCCCCTTACCCTGTCATCTCCTCGCTTCAGAAAACTGATGGATGCCCATGCCGAGCGGGCGCAGATCATTCCCGCTCCCTGTTCCAGACTGGCCAGGATGATCGAAAACGGTGTTTTGGCCGGAGCGGCATTGGAGGAATATCTCCTGTCCGAGTTGGCAGAATACCTGCAAACACCGCCGGACGCGGTAGTGCTGGGATGCACGCACTATCCCTTTGTGGCGGATACCATTTTGCGTGTTACCGGTGCCCGAAAACTGTTTGACGGCGGCGAGGGCACGGCAAAGGAAACCGAGCGGCAGCTGAGGGGACGCGACTGGCTGCGGGAGGACACCCGGAAGGGAAGCGTGACGATCCTGAACAGCGATCCCGACCTGGCCCGCCTTCGCCTTTGCGAGAAATTGCTGGGCATGGATGCGGATAGATAAATTCGAAAAGATGCTTGCAGATTTCGGCAGGGGATAATCGTTTCCTCTGCCGTTTGCAATATTGGTATAGTGTTGTAGGGGAGCATTCTATATGCTCCCGATACGGGCGGATATGGAATCCGCCCCTACAAGTGTGTGGGATTTGCACGACGCCTTTGTAATACAAGGCGAAACCGGCGATAAAAGAGAACGAAAAATAAGGATTTTTTGCACACATCTTATTGCAGAAAAAGGGTGATAATAATGAAATTATTATTTATGATAGGTAATGCCGCCGTCGGTAAAATGACTGTTGGGCAGGAACTTATGAAGCTCACGGGATTGAGGTTGTTTCACAATCATATGACTATCGAACCCGTAATAGAAATCTTTGGTCAGTATAATGGAAAAGCAATTAACAGACTTCGTCAGGTGGTTTTTGAGGAATTTGCGAAGTCAGATTGCTACGGAATGATTTTTACATATATGTGGGCTTTCGACCAACAAGCGGATTGGGATTACATTGAATATGTGAAAAGCATTTTTGAACCCTACAATACAGAGTTTTACTATGTGGAACTTGTTGCTTCCCGTGAAATTAGATTAAAACGAAATATTACCGAAAACCGCTTACAAAACAAAGCATCAAAAAGGGACATTGAAGTGTCAAACCAAAGACTTATCAACGCTGATGCCAAATATCGACTTGAAAGTTTTGATGGTGAAATTCCGTTTGATAACTATATAAAAATTGATAATTCAAAACTTCCGCCCGATGTGGTTGCCAAAATGATTCAAGAAAAGTTTAATTTATAAAGGAGAATACACTTTTCCCTTGTGTTTGATAAATCCCAATTTATCGAACTAAAATGGGTGCAAAGCCTTTCACTGAAATGCACCCATAGTTCTAAAATTTGCACCAATTATAAAATAGTATCAAAACTTTAGATTATTCACATGAAATCCTGTACGAAAGTGCAGAATTTTTGCTTTTAGGATTGTAAAACACACCGAGATGAATTTTTG
>JAZSCY010000103.1:0-6021 GCA_045530875.1 Eubacteriales bacterium | reverse complement strand
GGTGAAACCGTTGATGCGGGCGATGATGAATGCAGCGTCCTTGCCCAGACCGTTCAGGATAACGCGCAGGGGCTTGGTACGAACCTTGTTTGCGTTCAGAGCGATCTTGATCGCACCCTCAGCAGCGGCGAAGGACTCGTGGCCTGCCAGGAAGCAGAAGCACTCGGTCTCCTCGGAGAGGAGCATCTTGCCCAGATTACCGTGGCCCAGACCAACCTTGCGGTTCTCAGCAACGGAACCGGGGATACAGAATGCCTGCAGACCGATGCCGATAGCAGCAGCGGCGTCAGCGGCCTTCTTGCAGCCGGACTTGATAGCGATAGCGGTACCAACGGTGTACGCCCAAACAGCGTTCTCGAAGCAGATGGGCTGGGTCTCGCGAACGATCTTATCGCAGTCCACGCCTGCCTTCAGAGTGATCTCCTTGCACTCCTCGATGGAGGAAATACCGTACTCAGCCAGCACGGCGTTGATTTTGGGAGCGCGTCTTTCGTAGTTCTCAAACAATGCCATTGTATGTACCTCCTTACGCCTTTCTGGGATCGATGTACTTAACCGCATCGTCGAAGCGGCCGTACTTGCCCATTGCCTTGTTGTAAGCGGTGTTCGGATCGTCGCCCTTCTTGATGAAATCGGTCATCTTGCCCAGAGAAACGAACTCGTAACCGATCACCTGATCGTCGGCATCCAGTGCCATACGGGTAACGTAACCCTCGGCCATTTCCAGATAACGAACGCCCTTTGCCTTGGTGCCGTACATGGTACCAACCTGGCTGCGGGAGCCCTTACCCAGATCCTCAAGGCCAGCACCTACGCTCAGACCGTTCTCGGAGAAAGCGGACTGGGAGCGGCCGTATACGATCTGCAAAAACAGTTCACGCATAGCGGTGTTGATCGCGTCGCAAACGAGGTCGGTGTTCAGCGCCTCCAGCACGGTCTTGCCGGGCAGGATCTCAGCAGCCATAGCCGCGGAGTGGGTCATACCGGAACATCCGATGGTCTCAACGAGAGCCTCCTGGATGATACCCTCTTTTACGTTCAGGGTCAGCTTGCACGCGCCCTGCTGGGGTGCGCACCAACCGATACCGTGGGTCAGGGCGGAAATGTCTTTCACTTCCTTAGCCTTTACCCATTTGCCCTCTTCGGGGATCGGAGCGGGACCGTGATTGGGGCCCTGCTTCACACAGCACATTTCTTCTACTTCGCTGGTGTAAATGAGTTCGCTCATAGAAACTGTATACTCCTTCTGTAAATTAGAATCATAAAGCAGGCACAGGCAAATGCCGGAAAAACCGAAAATGCCCGTACACTGTTTATTATACAGCATTTCTATCAGTAAATCAAGAACGATTGACAAAAAATATCATTTCACAGAATACATTGGTAATAAGTTATAAATTTTTGTGAAAAAAGGATCGAAATTTATGTAAGCGGTTGATTCTATTTTCTCCGTATGATATAATAGGATAAAATTTGAAGAAATGAGGGAGATATTTGCTGCGAAACGAAATTAAATATTTGCTCACATATGAAGAATATTTGATTTTGTCCGCCCGCATCCGTGCCGTCCTTCCCATGGATAAGCACGCGTCTGCGCCCAGCGGATACAAAATCGGAAGTCTGTATCTGGACGACCGGTACAATTCGTCATACTATGAGAAAATCGCCGGTACCGCCAACAGAAGCAAGTACCGGATTCGTGCGTACAATGCGGATGATTCGTTCATTATGCTGGAATGCAAGGAAAAGCGTAAGAACATGATCCAGAAGGAATCCATCCGGATCGACCGCGCCACCTGCGACGGTATTGCCCGCGGAGATTTCAGCGCGCTGGCAAACCGGGAAGAGCCTCTGGCCAAACGGGTTTACGCACTGCACAAGGAACGGGGCCTGGCTCCTCGGGTCATTGTCAACTACCGCAGAGAAGCATTCCTGCATCCTTTGTCCAATACCCGTATTACCTTTGACTGCGAATTGAACGCCTGCATCAACACAGGAGATCTGTTCGCCGCCGATCCGGTGACCAAGTTTATTTACCCCCGAAACGAAGTCATTCTGGAAGTCAAATACGACGAGTATCTGCCCGCCTACATAGGTAGTCTGTTATCCTTCCGGCACAGTCCCGTCGCCGCATCCAAATTCACTCTTTGCTGCGACGCTCTGTCCGATGCCCGCGTTTACACAATCCCCCATACACAATTCATTTATTCAGGAGAGAAAGTACATCATGAAATCGTTAATTAATGCTTTTAAGGACGCTCTGGCTGCCTCCGGTCTTCTTCTTGATCTGACCCCGCAGTACATTTTCGTTTGCATTTCCATCGCCCTGCTCTGCGGTCTGGTGATCTACGCCGTTTACCGCATTTTCTACCGCGGCAGCTGCTACAGCGAAAACTTCAATCTGCTTCTGCTTCTGACCACGCTGATCACCACCTTCATCATCATGACTATTTCGGCAAACATCGTTTTGTCTCTGGGTATGGTGGGCTCCCTCAGTATCATCCGTTTCCGCTCTGCGGTCAAGGATCCTCTGGATGTGGGCTTCTTGTTCTGGTCTGTGGCAGTAGGTATCACCTGCGGCGCTGGCCTGTATCAGATCGCCCTGCTCTGCACCGTGTTCATCGCTGTGGTGTACATTCTGTCCGTTCTGCTCCGTTTCGGTGCAAAGCGCTTCCTGCTGGTTGTTAAGTACGATGCCGATGCAAAAGAGGCTGTTACCAAAGCTCTTGCCGGCACCCGCCACACTCTGAAGAACTGCATCTCCTCCCAGTCCGGCAACGAACTGACCGTTCAGGTGCATGCTGCCAAGAAAGCTGCTGCCATCACCGAGCAGCTGAGCGCTATCCAGGGCGTAAGCTCTGCTATGCTGATTGAGTATACCGGTGACAACTGATTAACACTATGAAGAAAAACCTGCTCCGCTTTTCTCTTTTGTGGGTGCTGTTTTTCTGTGTGTTCTTCCTGCTGTCTGCGGCTATGCGGGTCTCTTTGACATCTACAGCCCCTGCGGAAGACATACCGGACAGTGAAAAGTACCCCGAAATCTCTTTTGCAACTACTCCCGGATTCTATACGGACAGCATCTCCGTCTTCTTTGACGGAGCGGAAAACTGCGACGTTTACTACACCACCAACGGTGTGGTCCCGGAAAGCACCGAGCTGAAGGGTGCGATTCGTCGCTATTCTCCGGAAGCCGGCATTTCTCTGCGTGCCTATGCAGGCAAAATCCGCTACTACAGCGTTACAGCCCGGGCTCATTATCCGGACGGCTCCTGGGGCGAGCCGGTTTGCAGCACCTACGTGGTGGGTGAAGGAGCGGATACCCGCTTCACCACTATGTCCGTGTTCATTACCTGCGATCCCGATAAGCTCTTCGGCTATGAGGAAGGCATTATGGTGCTGGGCAAAACCCGTGACGATTGGTTGGCTGCCAATCCCGGTGTAGAACCTATCGCCATTTCCCCTGCCGGATACAATCTCCGCGGATGGAAATCCGAGCGAGAGGTCAACGTGGAATTCTTCGATCTGGAAGGCAATCAGGTCATCAACCAGTCGGCAGGTGTTCGCGTGTCCGGTGCGTATTCCCGTGTGGTTGTTCTGAAATCCCTGAAACTCTTCGCCCGCAAGGATTACGAAGAGGTGGACTTCCGCTTTGACTATCCCTTCTACGGCGATCTGTATACCGAGGATGGCTCCGGCCGCCTCCGCCTGGACTTCAAGCGGGTGCTATTGCGCAGCACCGGCAGCGATGTGTATATCGCCCAGATCCGGGATGAATTGAATCAGACCGCTGCCGCTATGGCCGGATTCCCGGTTACCCAGGCGGTACGTCCCTGCTCTGTCTATCTGAACGGCGAATACTACGGCTGCATGTGGATGCACGACGTAATCTGCGATGACTACTTCATCGAGAACTACGGCGAATATCCCGGCGTAATGGGTGTGGTATCCGGGCCGGAAATGAAGAAACCCGACGAGCGGTACGAGATCGACTCTATCGAGGAAGAACAGTACATATACGACGACTACAACGAAATGTACAACAAGTACAAGGTCGCCGATATGACGGATGACGCCGTATTCGAGGAATTCTGTCAGGTGGTGGATGTGGAGAATTATCTGTTCTTCTACGCCATCAACATCTACCTGAACAACGCCGACTGGCCCTACAATAACCACAAGGCCTACCGCTACTATACGGCGGAGGGCGAGGAATACCAACCCGGCACCGTTTTTGACGGGAAATGGCGCTTTGTCGTCCACGATACCGACGGTACTTTTGGTGAAAACGGCAATCTGCTGAATATGCACGTGCTCAGCAAGACCGCCGCCCGCCGGAGTGAATTGTTCCAGGCACTGATGAAACGTCAGGACTGCGTGGATATGTTCATCGAATATCTGATGGAGGTTATGAACGGCGCGTTCTCCCAGGAGAATTACAGCAATCTGATCTCCACCATGCACGAAATGCGTAAAGCAGAAGCCACTCTGTACAACGCCACCAGCCGCTACGCTACCAACTCCATTGAGAACATCGAATTGCGGCTGAAGGAGTTTTACCAGTTCGCCAAGAACCGCTCCAAATCCCTGACCCGTATCGATCTGCCCATGGCCTTTGGCACCAGCCGGGACACCTACAATATCCACATTTCCGCGCCCGAGAATGCCTATATCATGACCGGCAACTGGAAGATTGACAAAGAATTCAACGGATTGTATATCGTGGAATACGGCGAGGATTTCGAGATCTTCCCCCATGTGGGATACGAATTCTCCCACTGGATCGTCAACGGTGAGACCATCGTGTACGATCGGGTGCTTTCGTTGGACGTTGAGGATGCGGTGGACAGAAAGAACATCACCGTCACCCCCGTGGTCGTCCGCAAGACAGAGGATCTCCGCCTGACGGTGTATGAGTACTCCGCCTCCGGTTCCCAGGACTACATCACGCTGTACAACCCCTACGATGCCCCCATCTCCACCGAGGGATATCAGCTCAGCGATTCCGACAAAAAGCTGGGTGCCTATACCCTGCCGAACAAGATCGTTCAACCCGGCGAGATGATCACGATCTACTGTAAGGATTATGTGGGCAAGGAAGCGCTCCATCAGATGGGCACCTCCTTCAACCTCAGAACCGGCGATACCCTGTATCTCTCCTACGAATACGAAATTCTGGAAGAGATCCCCGTCATCGATCTCCACGACGGCTACGTTTGCCGCCGCAGCCTGATCGACAGCAAATTCTACGAAACAAAAAAAGATTAACCCCATAACATAATACAGCCGCTCCCCGAGCGGCTGTATTCATCAAACGGTGTGCTATTATGAAGAAGAAAGTAATTCGTTTTTCCCTTTTATGGGTGCTGTTCTTCGGTGTATTCTTTTTGATGCTTGCATCCCTGCACATAACCGGAGTGACGGATGATTTTGGGGAGGATGCTCCCGACAGCGACAAATATCCCTCCATCTCCTTCGCGACAGAGCCCGGCTTCTATACGGATGACATCGTTGTATTTTTCAACAATGCGGAAAACTGCGAGATCTACTACTCCACCAACGGTGTGGAGCCTACCTCTCCAGAGATGAAGGGGAGCGTCCGCCTGTATTCCAAGGAAAAAGGCATCCGTCTGAAAGCGATAGACGGAAGAATCAAGTACAGCAGCATTACGGCCCGGGCCTATTATCCCGACGGATCCTGGGGCGATCCCATCTGCAGTACCTACGTGGTGGGTGAGGGAGCCGATTCCCGCTTTACCACCATGGCGGTGTTCATCACCTGCGATCCCGACAAGCTGTTCGGCTATGAGGAAGGTATTCTGGTGCTGGGCAAGACCCGTGACGATTGGTTGGCCGCCAACCCCGGTGTATCCCCCATCGCCATTTCCCCCTCGGGATTCAATCTCCGCGGATGGAAATCCGAGCGGCAGGTGAATGTGGAATTCTTCGACATGGAGGGAAATCAGGTCATCAACCAGTCCGTGGGCGTGCGCGTATCCGGTGCCTATTCCCGCGCGCAAA
>JAZSCY010000283.1:0-9539 GCA_045530875.1 Eubacteriales bacterium | reverse complement strand
GCGGTAGCGGATATAATCCTCATCGGCCTCGGCCAGAGGATTCTCAGCAGATACGGCGGATGCGGCGGCGGTGTATACTTCCGCTGCGGTCTTATCGTTTCGGTATGTGGGCGTCTTATCCTTGCAGGAAGGAAGGAGAAGCAGCACAGCGGCCAGTAACGCTGTCAGAATTCTTTTCTTCATAAGTACGAATACCGTCCTTTATTCTTCAGTATAGCCGGGCAGGGCATGTGTCCGGATGTATTCCAGCACGATGCCGCAGGAGTGCGCGTTGAAATGGATTCCGTCGCCGTTCTGATAGGCTTCGGGAAGGAATCCCTCCTCATCCTCCAGCACGCTGATAGTGTCCAGATAATATACACCGCAATCCTGGGCCACGGTGCGGATCCAGCCGTTGGCAGCGCGGATGCGTTCGTTGTTGATGGATTTGGTCTTTTCCCAGTTGCGCGCAACGGGGTAGATGGACTGCAGAATGATCTTTGTGTTCGGGGAAGCGTTCTTGATTTTGTTTACCAGTTTGGTGTACACGGAGATGAAATAGTCCTCTTTGTCATGCATGTAGGACACACCGTTGACACCCAACGTGATCACCATGATTTCCGGCTGCTTGCGCTGTGCTGCTTCTTCGATGGTGATTTCCTCCTCCGTTTCCGGGTAGAGGATCGTGGTGGTCAGTGCCATATCCAGCGCCAGCGTGCGGGATTTGGGCGTCCAGATCTGGGTGCTTTCCTTGCCGCCGCTCAAAGCACCGTAGTAGAGCAGGGAATAGGTGGTGGAGTCACCGAGAAAGACGATCTTGTCCTGATATTCTATGCCGGCGTCGGGCGTCTCCCCCAGGATGTAATCTCCGGTAGGCGGCGCGTCGGGAATATAGGATGTGACGGGATCTGTTGCCGGCGGCTCTGTGACGGGAGGCTCCGTTACAGGATCTGTTACCGGATCCGTTGCCGGCGGGTGGGATTCGGTGTCATCCGGCGTGGTGGCCGGCTCTGTATCTGTGTCCATACTCTCACCGGGTACACGATCGGTAAAGGAGGGGATTTTCGGCGTTTCATAAGGGGTGGTGGTGTCCTTGGGATCGACTCGCTGGAACAAAGCGCCATGGGAGGCGATGATGCCCACAAGGATCAGCACACACATAATGCCTGCTGCCGCCACAAAGAAGAGGCGGGTATTGTCTGATGATTTTTTATTCTTATACATAGTTACAGCCTGTTGGTGAATGAATTTATTTCTTGACGTTGGTGAACTGGCTTTCATAGGGGGAGGCGTTGTTTTTATGGGTGCCGCGGATGTGGCGGAGGATTGCCAAAACGATAGCGCAGGCGGCATATATGAGAGTATAGGCCACCAGAACAACGAATACGCCGCCCGTTGTGGATGTGGTTCCGCCCCAAACAATGAAAACCACGGAGAAGATCAGTGTGCACGCGCCGTAATGCAAAAGCAGTTTGACCGCATAAGGAAAACGGGTGTGCAGCACCGCGTGATTGACTGTCTCAAAGAGTACGCTGAACAGAAACAGCAGATACATCATTTTCAGGGAGAGAAACCGCTGTGTTCCCGCTTCCACACCGATGTTTCCCAGGGTATAGAAAAGCAGTGTGGCGGCCGTGTAATAGACACAGGCCCGGGAGAGGATTTTCCCCAATCGTGTCAGCAAATTCATGATCTCGCCTCCGTTGACAGTATCACTACATAGAATACCATGAAAACACATTTTTTGCAAGAGAATCGACGAGATTTGCGGAAGTTTGCGATGATTTTACAAATTATTCACCAACTCATTCCGGGAATCTGTGGGAATCCTCGGCTAATCCCAGGAATCACTTGGGATCCGCACAGCTTTGGCGTGAAACTCCCCGTCCTCTCCCCGGTAGACGGCGCTTGGATTTCGGGCGAGAAATTTTGTCAGTTCATACATATCGATCCAAATCTGATTCCACCCATCCTTTTGGGACGGATCAAAGATCAGCTGCATGCCGTAGTGCAGATGGGGCGTGTCAATATTATTGGTGTTTTCCTTGCGGCTGTATCCCGTCCTACCCAGATATCCGATCACCTCACCGGCATCTACGGTTTTGCCCTCATACATATCCGTGTACGGATGATTCTTGCGCAGATGCGCGTAGTAGTAATACCGTTTTCCGTCAAAGGATCGGATCCCCAACCGCCACCCGCCGTACTGATTCCAGCCGCAGGCCTCCACATAGCCGCCCTCCACCGCGATAATGGGCGTTCCCACTTCTCCCATCATATCGTGCCCCAGATGCTTGCGCTTGTATCCGTAGGAGCGGGCGGCACCGAAATCGTCAAAATGACTGTATCCGAATCCCCGGGCGATGGGGGAATAGACCCGCAATCCGTAGCCCTCCTCCGATGCTCCGTCCGATGTGATTTCCCTGTACGGGCCCAACATCCCCCCCAGCACAGCCCCGTACGCCTCCTTATAATAAGCGAATGCCTTTTTGTTTTTCGACAATGTACGAAAATCCGTTTCCGGGGTGATTTTTTGGCAAACCTCCGTCAGATCTGCTTTCTTATATCGGCTGAAATCGCCGCCGTAACGAACCCCCAAATACGCCAGAAGATCGATCCAATCAATGGCGCAGTCACTCTCGCGGGTGTCCAGATGGACTTGCATGGCATCCTCCAGAGCCTGAGCGGTGACGGTAAATTCCACCCACTTGATGTACGATTTCGTGTCCGGCTCTGCCTCTGTAGCATACGACGTGCACGCCCCGGAAATGAGTATTTCCAAAAGAAGCACGCCCGCTATCCATTTTTTTCGCATATCTCTCATCCTTTGCATATCGGCTTGTGAATATACAGTATAAATATGTGCGGCTGTATTCATGAATATGCCTGCCTCGTTTTGTTTTGACTGGGGAAAATGCGTTCGGTTTCCTACAATAAATTATTTCCCCATAATCCGAATTGGAGTGAATATATTTCCGTAACGGATTGACAATGCTCACCGGAAAATGTATAATATACAATGAATAAATTTGGGTATATATATAAATATATATTGCATCAAGGGAAAGGATCTGCCCTCGGGCAGCTGTGCTGTTATGTCCAGACGTAAAGAAAGAGAAGTCGTTTTCCAGCTTTTGTTTGAAACGGAATTCCATACGGCGGAAACCCCGTCCGCTATCTATGCCGCCGCACTTGAATTGCGGGAGATGGAGGAGACACCCTACATACGGGATACGTATTTCGGTGCTTTGGAGCATCGGGCAGAGGTGGATGACCTGATTGCGCAGAATGCCCGCAAGTGGAAATTGTCCCGTATGGCGGTGGTCACCCGTTCCATTCTGCGGCTGTGCGTGTACGAAATCCTTTGGGGAGAAGTACCGCCCCGCGCTGCCATCAATGAGGCGGTGGAGTTGGCGAAGGTGTACGACGATGAAGCGGCTCCTGCGTTCATCAACGGTATTCTGAATCAGATCGCCCGCCAGAGCGGTAAATTGAGCACGCCGGAAACCGACGCCCCCACGGATGAAGAATGAGCAAAAAACTGTTTATCGGTATCGATACCAGTAACTATACCACCTCAGCCGCGCTGTGTGATGAGGCGGGACAGGTGCTTTGTAACGCAAAACTTATTCTGCCGGTGGCAGAAGGGGGGGGCGGATTGCGTCAGAGCGATGCGGTCTTTCATCATGTGCGCAATCTGCCTCAGGTGATGGAGCAGCTGCGCCGTGCCGTAGAGGAAGCCAAGGCGGCGGAGCCCTGCGAGATTGCCGCCATCGGTGTCTCTGCCTATCCCCGGGATGCGGAAGGCTCCTATATGCCGTGCTTTTTGTCCGGCATAGCGGCGGCGGAAACTGCCGGAGCTGCCCTCAGCGTGCCGGTGTATTCCTTCTCTCATCAGGCTGGCCATGTGATGGCGGCCATCCATTCGGCGGGTGCCATGCATTTGATCGACGGACATTTTGCCGCATTCCACGTGTCCGGCGGCACCACCGAGGTGCTGGAGATAAAACCGCATGAGGGGCATGTGTTTGATGTTACCGTCCTTGGCGGAACGGAGGATATCAACGCCGGACAGGCTATCGACCGGGCCGGTGTGTATATGGGACTGCGCTTTCCCGCCGGTGCGGAAATGGAGCGTCTGGCGGAAGCGTATACGGGAAAGATTCCCCGGCATAAGATTTCCGTCCACGGCATGACGTGCAATTTGTCCGGGGTGGAAAACAAAGCCCGGCAAATGTACGATACCACCGGAGACCGACAGGCCACATCCGCTTTTGTTCTGGATTTTGTGGGACGGACTCTGTGCGGTTTGCGGGACGGTGTGCGGCAGCATTTGGGAGATTTGCCCATCGTCTACGCCGGCGGTGTTATGAGCTGTCAGCGCCTTCGCCGGATGCTGGCAGACGGAAATGCCCATTTCGCCCAGCCTGCGTTTTCCGCAGACAATGCGGCGGGGACGGCCCTGCTTGCCCGTCATACCTATTTGAAAACGGAGATGAATCATGTCGGAACTTGTGAATAATGCCCCCGAGGGAAACGACCGTTTTCCCGGTGCACTCAGCGTTACCCAACTGAATGAATTCATCAAAAATCTGATCGATAATACCGCGCAACTGAACCATGTGTATGTGAAAGGCGAAATATCCAATTTCAAGAATCACTACGGCACGGGCCACTTTTATTTCACCTTGAAGGACGACGGCGGACTGATTCGGGCGGTCATGTTCCGCTCCAGCGCGTCAAAACTGAAATTCATGCCGGAAAACGGCATGCGCGTGGTGGTGCACGGACGTGTCTCCGCCTTTGTCCGGGACGGACAGTATCAGTTGTATGCGGATTCCATGGAGCCGGACGGCGTGGGCGCCTTGTATATCGCCTACGAGCAGCTGAAAAAACGGCTGGAGAGCGAGGGCCTCTTTGATCCCGCCCGTAAAAAGCCGCTGCCGAAGATTCCTACCCGAGTGGGTATTATCACCTCGGCCACCGGTGCTGCCGTGCGGGATATGATCCATGTGGCCGGCCGCCGATTCCCCTTTGCGAAGCTGATTCTGTATCCCTCCCTGGTGCAGGGACCGGGTGCGGCCGCTCAGTTGATCGAGGGTGTACAGTATTTCAACCGCACCGCCTCGGTGGATGTGATCATCCTCGGCCGCGGCGGCGGTTCCATAGAAGACTTGTGGGCGTTCAATGATGAGGCGCTGGCCAGAACGGTAGCGGCATCCCGGATTCCCGTGATTTCCGCCGTGGGCCACGAAACGGATTTCACCATCTGCGATTTCGTTGCCGACCGCCGTGCTCCCACGCCCTCCGCCGCCGCTGAGATCGCTCTGCCGGAAACGGCGGAGTTGAAGCGGAAGATTAACAATATCATTTCCCGCGAGTACGCGGTTCTTACCCAGATCATCGCCCGCCGCAGAGAACATTTGACACGGCTGGCACAGTCCCGGGGCTTGAGCAGTCCCATGAACGTGATCGACGATAAGCGAATGAACGTGGCCGCCCTGACGGAACGGTTGGCGCTGTCCCAGAACAATACGCTGGCGATCCGCCAGGCTCAACTGAAAGCCATCGCCGGAAAGATGGAGGCTTTGAATCCGCTGGCGGTTCTTTCCCGCGGATACAGCGCCGTGTACGGTGAGGATGGCACCATTATCAAACATACGGAACAACTGAATCCCGGTGCGTCTGTCACCTTCCGCCTGTCGGATGGGGAAGCGGATGCGCAGATCCGGGAGGTACGGAGGAATCCCTCATGAATTTGGATGAAAATATGACATTTGAGGCGGCCATGGCCCGCCTGGAGGAGATCGTGCGGCTGCTGGAGAGCGGAAACGCGCCTCTGGATGTGTCGCTGTCTTTGTACGAGGAAGGAGTCGCCTTGGTGCGGCTTTGCAACACCCGGCTGGATCATGCGGAGCAGCGGGTGAAAATCCTCAGCTTTTCCGAGAGCGGAGAAGTGACGGAAAACGATATGACGGGAGGAAACAGCGATGCTGCCCATTAACGATGAATTGTACGCCGCAGCCCAACTGACGGAGTTTGCTTTGGATTCCTGGCTGTCCCCTTTGTATTCCGGGGATACCCAACTGGCGGAGGCTATGCGCTACGCCACTATGGGCGGCGGTAAGAGAATCCGTGGATTCCTCACCATCCATTTCTGCCGTCTTTTCGGCGGAACGGATGCGGCATCCCTGCCTTTCGCATGCGCCATTGAGATGGTGCACGCCTATTCTCTGATCCATGACGATATGCCTTGCATGGATAACAGCGATCTTCGCCGTGGAAAACCCTCCTGCCATAAGGCGTACGGAGAGGCCAACGCTCTTCTTGCCGGCGATACGCTGCTTACCCAGGCGTTTGAGGTAGCGGCCTATAATACAAATGTATCCCCGGAGACTGTCCGGCTGGCTGTGCGTGAGCTGGCACACGGGGCAGGCGCTCTCGGTATGGCCGGCGGCCAGTATTACGATCTGGCGGAGGAGTGCGCCACCTTTGACGAGCTGGTGCGGCTTCAGCAGATGAAGACCGGTGCTCTGATCCGGGCGGCGTGCCTGCTTGGATATTATGCGGCCACGGACAAGCCCGACGGACAGACGATTGCCAACATCCACCGCTATGCGGACGGAATCGGCCTGGCATTCCAGATCATCGACGATCTTCTGGACGTGCGCGGCGATGCGGCTGTGCTGGGTAAACCCATCGGCAGCGACGAGAAAAACGGAAAGAAAACGATCCTTACCTTCTATGCCCCGGACGAGGCAGAGGAGTTGGCCCGCAAATGCACCCAGGACGCCATCGACGCCATCCGGGATTACCCCGGCAGTGATCTTCTGTGCGCCTTGGCACAGCATCTTATGAAAAGGAAAAATTGAGATGGACTTTTTGTCGTCCCTTGCGTCGAACTATATGCTGATCTGTGCGGTTATCGGCTACTTTCTGGCACAGATTCTGAAAATTGTTATCTGTCTGATCCGGGATCATAAACTGGATTTCAAATGGATGTTCGCCTCCGGCGGCATGCCTTCCTCCCATGCGTCTACCGTGGCGGCCTTGTGCATCGCCTGCGCCCGGATTCACGGTGTGGGATCTCCCTTGTTTGCCATCACCTTTGTGCTGGCATCCGTGGTTATGTACGATGCGGCGGGTGTTCGCCGTGCTACCGGTGAGCATGCCAGAATCCTCAACCGTCTGCTGGAAGGACTTACCTCCGGCGATCCTCTTCAGGCGGAAAACAGCCTGAAGGAACTGATCGGACATACTCCCCTCCAGGTGGTCATGGGAGCGCTTCTCGGGATCGCTATTCCTTTTGTAATCCCCGTGCCATGAGACTGGATACATATCTGGTAACGGCTGGATTGACACAAAGCCGTACCCGAGCCAAAGAATTGATCTGCCAGGGATTTGTCACCGTAGAGGGAAAGGTAATATTGAAACCGTCCTTTGAGGTGACGGAGGATGCCAATGTACAGATCACCGGCCAGATCCACCCCTTTGTGGGACGCGGCGGTATGAAGCTGGACGGGGCACTGACCGCCTTCCGCATTGATGTGGAAGGGAAGATCTGCGTGGATATCGGAGCGTCTACCGGCGGTTTTACCGACTGTTTGCTGAAACGGGGAGCCGCCCATGTGTACGCCGTGGATTCCGGTGCCGATCAGCTGGATCCCTCCCTGCGTGCGGATAGCCGGGTAAGCAATATCGAGCACTTCAATGCCCGGAATCTGACCCCGGAAACCCTGGGCGGGCTGTGCGATCTTGCCGTGGCGGATCTGTCCTTTATTTCCCAGACGTATATTTTGCAAAACGTCCGTGATGTGCTGCGAGAGGGCGGTATCTACGTTGGCTTGATAAAGCCCCAGTTTGAATGCGGACGAGGTGCTTTGGATCGGCATGGGATCGTCAAATCCACAGCCGATCATAAAACGGCCATCATACGTGTGACGGACAGCGCATTGCTCTGCGGCCTTGTCCCCCAGGCCGTGATTCCGTCCCCGATCACAGGCGGAGACGGCAATCGGGAGTTTCTTATGTGGTGTGTGAAAACGAACACACCCGATCTTCACTCGATCCCCCATATTGATATAGATAGGATAGTGAGAGTATGATTTTGCGGCGCAAACGGATTGTTTTGATGCCGAATACCGAAAAGAATATCGATCCCGGATGGATAAACAACTTGGCCTTGCATCTGAATGCGATCGGATGCGATCTTCACGCGCCGGAAAACAGCCGTAGTATGTTTGCGGCGGCCGAGGCATGCATCGCTTTTCATGAGGATAAGGACTCCCTGTACGAGCATGCGGACTTGATCCTTGTGTTCGGTGGGGACGGATCCATTATCCGCGCGGCCAGAGGAAGCGCCGGGCGTGAGATCCCCATTGCGGGCATCAACTGCGGGCGGCTCGGATATCTGGCGGAGATCGAGAGCAACGAAATCGATCTTTTGGATGCCATCATTGCCGGAGAGGGAATGATCGAGCGGCGGATCATGCTGGACGTGCAGATTCTGCGGGAGGAGAAGATCCTTGTGATCGATACCCCTGCTTTGAACGATATCGTGCTTACCAACGGCCCCTTGCCGAAGTTGTTGTCCTTCGGGCTGTACTGCAACGGAGAACTGGTGGAGAACTGTTTTGCCGACGGTATGATCCTGGCGGCACCTACCGGTTCCACGGCCTATTCCATGTCGGCGGGCGGTCCGATTCTGGATCCGTGCCTCAACTGCATCTGCGCCACCCCCATCTGCCCCCAGACTATGAACAACCGTCCCGTCATCTTTGGCGGAGATTCCACCCTGGAATTCCGGAATATCAGCAGCCGCGGGAATACGGCGTTTCTGTCCATCGACGGACAGGAGAGCATCATGCTTCATCCCACGGATACCGTGCGGGTGTTCCGCTCCCCTTATTATACCAATCTGATCCGCATCAAAAAAGGCGGATTTCTCAGCGCACTCCGAAGAAAATTGTCATAAATCCATGTGTTGCCTGACAGGCAGGAGGATATAATGAAAGTAAAGCGTCATAACAAAATTATGGAGATCATCGGCAGCTGCAATATCGAAACCCAGGAGGAGCTGATCGATAAGTTGCGCACAGCCGGATTTGATGTGACCCAGGCTACCATTTCCCGGGACATCCGTGAATTGAAACTGGCCAAGGTCATGTGCGAAACGGGGAACTATAAGTACGTTCTTCCGAAATCCGGCGAGGGCGATGGACACCATGTGTACAGCAAGGCATTGAGCGGCACCATCAAAAGCGTGGACTGTGCCTTGAACGATATCGTGATCAAGACCTATCCCGGGCTGGCCAATGCGGTAGCCGCAGGAATTGATTCGCTGCATGAACACGACATTCTCGGATGCGTGGCAGGCGACGATACCATCATCCTGATCGCGCACAGCACGGAAAGTGCTCTGAATCTGTGCAAGCGTCTGCGCAAGATCGCCAATGACTGACGGTGGCGCTATGCTGCGATCGCTGTACATTGAAAACATCGCCGTCGCAAGACAGGTGAATGTGGAATTCCACCCCGGCTTTACGGTGATCACTGGAGAG
>JAZSCY010000028.1:0-4622 GCA_045530875.1 Eubacteriales bacterium | reverse complement strand
GCGGCCGTTTTCCGCCACGATCATGCCGGCAGTGATATGCTCCGCTCCCAGATTGGAGATATCGTACACCTCAATGCGCTCCGGCACCGTTTCTAATTTCAGAAGAGAGGCCAGGCGCACAAGCACCTTCATATCTCCCTCATCCCGCTTGCGCTGATTCTCCCCGTGCTGTGCCGCATCCCGCTCCGCCATAAGGCAAAGCTGACGGGCATCTCCCCGCTGCGGCGTGCGCACGGCTGTACGGTGTCCCGCCTGCTCACTCAGATACTGAGACAAAGCAGAGATTTCCTGTTGCGGCAAGGGGAAGGACAAGAGGATTTCCTTCGGAATATATTCCCGGCTTTGGTACAGCCCGAGAATGAACGCGCTCATGGGAGAATCCTCCCCCGTTTCGGAGGAATCCGCCGTAATGGCATCGGGCGCGAACATAAAATGCTCGCTGTCCGCAATATACCCGCCGCGGACGTAAAACACCGTGGCGCAATCCCCCGCCTCGTCCCGAGACAAGGCGATCACATCGCATTCGAAATCCGGCGATCCCACCGCTTTTTGCTTCTCGCCCAACCGCTTCAGGGCGGAAATAGAATCCCGGCAGCGGGCGGCTTCCTCAAAGCGAAGATCCTCCGCCGCTTCGTTCATCCGTTCCTCCAGAGATGCGATGGCGTCTTTTGTGCCGCCCCGCAGAATCTGGATGGCACAGCGTATCCGGGCCGCGTATTCTTCCTTATCCACATCCCCGGCACACACGCCCACCCATTTGCCCATCTGCCGGTACACACAAGGGCGCTCCCGACCGATATCCCGGGGGAAAACACGCTTGCAGGACGGTAAGCCCAAGGAATTCTCGATGGTATGAATCACGGAGAACACGGTGGCCACGCCGGAATAGGGGCCAAAATACAGAGAATCGTCCCCGGTTCGGCTTCGGGTCATGGACAGTCTGGGATAATCATCCCCCATACTGAGCCGGATATACGGATAGGATTTGGCATCCTTCAGGCGGATGTTGTATTTGGGCGTGTGCTGCTTGATCAGGCGGTTTTCCAGAGCCAGCGCTTCCATCTCCGTGTCGCACACGATGAAATCGAAATCGTGGACACTGCCTGCCATCCGCGCGGTTTTCACATCGTGGGCGCCGTGAAAATACTGGGACACCCGATCCCTGAGAGAACGGGATTTTCCCACATAGATCACCTTGCCCGAGGCGGCGCGCATCACATACACACCGGGAAGGCGAGGAAGTGCCGCCGCTTTTGCGCGCAAATGAGACAATACCGCCTCACTCTGTCTGCCTTGCGCCAATGAATCCATACCGCCCTCCAAAAGTAAAAGTGGCGAAAAGCATACCGATCCCGCTTTTCGCCATAAAACCTATAGACTTATTGACTCCATCCCGGAGCCGTGCCGGATTATTCGTTGAATCCGGTATCTACCAGCTCCGCAAGACCGGAGAGAGCTTCTTCCTCGTCTGCGCCGTCCGCGATCAAGGTGATGGTAGTGCCCTTCACGATGCCCAGAGAAAGAACACCGAGCAGGCTCTTGGCGTTGACACGTCTGTCCTCACGCTCCACCCAAATAGAGCTGCGATAGGAATTCGCCTTCTGAATGAAGAACGTGGCGGGTCTTGCATGCAGACCCACGGTATTTGTTATAGTAACATCACGAGAAATCATACAATATGCTCCTGTGCACATAATTTCAAATAAATTTATACAAAATTCCGCTCGCTCAGCGACGAAATTCCAATACCTACTATCAGTATAGCAAATTTCGTAGAAAAAATCAATAGTTTTTGCAAAAAATCCTGCACCGCGGGAAGAATGCGCTGCTTTTCGGGAGCGGATCCGGCGCGCATCCCCCATTTCCGCCGGCCGGGGGTGGCCGTCAGGATTTCTTCAGCTTGGCCTCCGCCTTCAGACGCAATTCCGTGTTGAGGATCTTCTTGCGCAGACGGATGGATTTGGGGGTAACCTCGATCAGCTCGTCCTCGCCGATGTACTCGATCGCCTGCTCCAAAGACATGATCTTGGGCGGGGTGAGGATCAAAGCCTCATCCGCACCCTTGGAGCGGATGGAGGTCAGGTGCTTCTTCTTGCACACGTTCAGTGCGATGTCCTCCTGCTTGGGACATTCACCCACGATCATACCCTCGTATACGGGAGTCTGCACGCCGATGAACATGGCACCCCGGTCCTGTGCGTTGAACAGACCGTAGGAGGTAGCCTCGCCGTCCTCGGAGGCGATCAGAGAGCCGGTGAAGCGGGTGGTCACATCGCCCTTGTAGGGCTGATAGCCGTCAAACAGGGTATTGATCACGCCCTCACCCTTGGTATCGGTCATGAACTCACTGCGGTAGCCGAACAGACAGCGGGAAGGAATGGAGTACTCGATGCGGGTACGGGATCCCACCTTGGCCATCTCTATCAGCTCACCCTTGCGGGCACCCAGCTTCTGCATAACGCTGCCCACCGCGTCATCAGGCACGTCGATGGACACCTTTTCCATAGGCTCGCACAGCTTGCCGTCGATCTCCTTATAGAGAACGTGGGGCATGGAGCAGCACAGCTCGTAATTCTCCCGGCGCATATTCTCGATGAGGATGGACAGATGCATCTCACCTCGGCCTGCCACTTTGAAGGAATCGGTGGTTTCGCCGTCGCTGACACGCAGGGACACGTCCTTCAAGGTCTCCTTGAACAGACGGTCACGGATCTGACGGGAGGTAACGAATTTACCCTCTTTACCGGCGAAGGGGCTGTCGTTGACGGAGAAGGTCATCTCCATCGTCGGCTCGGACACCTTTACAAACTCAAGCGGCTCATGACAGTCGGTGGCACAAAGTGTGTCGCCGATACCGATATCTGCCGCACCGGAGAAGCAAACGATATCGCCCATTTTTGCCGTTTCCACCGCTACCCGATCCAGACCGCTGATCTGGTACAGGGCCGCGATACGGGCACGTCGGGTCTCACCGGGATTGTGATAGTTGCAGATGGTCACTTCCTGATTGACACGGAGAGATCCCCTCTCAATACGGCCGATACCGATACGGCCCACGTAATCGTTGTAGTCGATGGAGGAAACCAGAAGCTGCAGCGGCTCATCCACTTCGCCCTCGGGGCTGGGGATGTACTCCAGAATGGTATCGAACAGAGGACGCAGATCCTCGCCCAAAGTTTCCGGGTCCAGGGATGCGGTGCCGGTGCGGCCGCAGCAGAACAGCATGGGAGAATCCAGCTGCTCGTCGGTGGCGTTCAGATCCATCAGAAGTTCCAGCGTCTCGTCGATGACTTCATTGATACGGGCATCGGGGCGGTCCACCTTATTGACCACCACGATGATGCGGTGATTCAATTCCATAGCCCGCTGCAGAACGAAGCGGGTCTGAGGCATGGGGCCCTCCGCCGCATCCACGAGCAGGATAACGCCGTTGACCATCTTCAGAATACGCTCCACCTCACCGCCGAAGTCCGCGTGTCCGGGGGTATCCACGATGTTGATCTTCACACCGTTGTACTGTACTGCCGTGTTTTTGGCCAGGATCGTGATGCCGCGTTCCTTCTCAATGGCACCCGAGTCCATAACACGCTCCACCACGGCCTGATTCTCATGGTACGCACCGCCCTGCTTCAGCATACCGTCCACCAAAGTAGTCTTACCGTGGTCAACGTGGGCGATGATCGCTATGTTGCGCAAATCTTCTCTTACCAAAATAGTATCCCGATCTTTCCTTAATAATTAACTTATATAGTATATCACAAAAAAACGCCGTTGGAAACAGCATTTTCGCATTTTTTTGAATTTCGGCACTGTGCAACAAAAACCGGGAATCCGGGCGGGGGATTCTTCGCATTTTCATGGGATTTTCCCTCGAAATAAAGGAAAAATCGCCTCGCCCAAGGGCAGAAGCGATTTTATGTTTCCCAGAACTTTTCCAGAATCCGGCTGAGGGAATAGGCGTCGCCCGTGTACTGCATCCGGTTCCAATGGGCGGGAAACAACTTTCGTATGCCCGGATCGGCGTACCGATCGTCGATCAGCACCACCACGCCCCGATCCTCCTCACTGCGGATCACCCGTCCCGCCGCCTGCAAAATCTTGTTCATGGCGGGATACAGATAGGCGTAATCGTGACCGCTTTCCCGGGCTTTATCGTAGTATTCCGAGAGGATGTTCAACTCACTGGACAAACCGGGCAGACCGATCCCCACGATGATGGATCCGATGAGACTCTCTCCCTGCAGATCGATTCCCTCGGAGAAGATGCCGCCCAGCACGCAGAACGCGGTCAGCCCCTCTCCCCGTGCGGCGGATGCGGAAAAGGCACGCAAAAACCGATCCCGCTCGCCGATGCTCATGCCCTGCTTCTGCAAAATCACTTTGCTGCCCGGAGACAGTTTCAGATACTGCCGGCACACGGCGTTCATGTATTTGTAGGACGGGAAATAGACGATGTAGTTTCCTTCCCGGCTTTCCGTCACGGCAGCGATCAACTCCGCCACGTCGGCAGAAGTATCCCTGCGGCTGCTCAGCCGGGTGCTCACGGAATCCACCGTGACAAGACACAGATTCTCCCGCTCATAGGGGGAGGGCAACTCCAGTTTTACGGCATTTTTGCATCC
>JAZSCY010000081.1:0-2966 GCA_045530875.1 Eubacteriales bacterium | reverse complement strand
CAAAAAATTCCACGATCCCGCCTGCTCCAGTGTGAGCAAGATCAAGGAAAGCAACCGGGGAAACTTCACCGGTGAGCGGCAGGAATTATTGACGCGGGGATATGAACCCTGCAAGGTATGCAATCCGTAAAAACATCTCCTGAGGCGAAAAGCCGCAGGAGATGTTTTTATTTTATTCAGATAGATCGCACGAGATGATCTCCCGCTTGGCCAGATCATAGGTATAACTGCCCACATCCACGCCTCCGCCCACCACACTGCTCAGCATGATCCGGGCGGTAACGGTATCGGTGCCCCACTCGTCAAAGAGGATATGCACACAGGAAAACTCCTCATCGGTGTCCGCATCGTAATACGTCAGATCTTTTCCCAGCATCGCTTCCAATTCTCTCTCGCCGGGCAGACGCACACACTCGCCGCGCCCGATATCGAACACATACACATCCCGGTAGCTGTGACGGTATCCCACAGACACAGCGGCGTATCGGCTGTCCGAGGACCAGTGAACGGAGGCGGACCAATCCTTGCAAAACTCCGCTTTAGCCGTGGCGGTTTCGCCGGTTTCAGTATCCAGGGCGCTCACGTTATAGGTGATTCCCCCAAAAGGATCCACCGCCGTGACGAAGGTGACAACCTCCCACACCAGCGCATATTTTCCGTCCGGGGAGGGGTAGGACAGCACATACTGCTCCGGGCGAATCGTATACGCCGCATACATGGCCAGAATCCGCCTATAGTTTTCCGCGGAATAATCATAGGGCAATATATTCTGTCCCATTTCCGTCAAGCAGGGCAAAGCAGCATCGCCGAGCGCGACAATCGCCGAAAATGCCTCCGGCTGTGCAGCGATATACTCCTTTTCCGAAGAATACACCGCATTTTCCGGCACCAAAATCGCCAGATTCGCGTCCACGATCTCGGCGATCTCCTCCTCGCTCGGGGAAACTGTATCCCCCGGCACATCCGGGCCGGGAATCAGGGGATCCTCCGGAGATTCCGTGCACGATGCCAGCATCACCAATGCGACAAAAAATACGGCCAGAACAGAAACTTTTCTCCACATACCGTCTCTACCTCTTTCGTCATTCTCTTTGGGAATTCTGTGGGTATAGACGATACGGTTTCAGAGAAAGTTCCCGTTTGGCCGTATTTTCATTCCTTTATTTTTCTGCCCGAATCACGCGGGATACAAGAGGCATTTCCTCAGGCGCACTCTCGCCGAATTCGATGGCCTCCAGATACCGGGATTCTCCCTCCTGGAAGGCTTTTTCGCTCTCCGTATGGAGATAGGCAAGCACGTCGCCCGCCTGCACGAAATCGCCGGTCTTTTTCAAAATCCGCAAGCCGGCGGCGGGATCGATGTCGTCCTCCTTACGGGCACGACCGGCACCCAACACCACAGCGGCTTCGCCAATCTTTTCCGTATTCATATGGGTGATGTATCCGCTCTTGGGGGATCTTACCTCCCGGATGATGGCGGAGCGCTTCATGCGGGACGGATCCTCGCAAACCAAGGGATCTCCTCCCTGGGCGGCGATCCAACGGCAAAAAGTGTTCCATGCACGACCGCTGTTCAGCGCATCCTCTACCTGTGATTTTGCCGCCTCCACCGAAATACCCAAGGCCAGGGACACCATATGCGAGGCAAGCACCACGGATACGGTGCGCAGATCTGCCGGGCCTCCGCCACGGAGAACTTCCATAGCCTCCTCCACTTCAAGGGCGTTGCCGATGCCGCATCCCAGGGGGATATCCATATTGGTGAGCACGGCGCTCACGTTGCGGCCGCACTCTGTACCGATATCCACCATGGCGCGGGCCAGGGCGGCCGCGTCCTCCTCGGTTTTCATAAAGGCGCCGCTGCCGAATTTCACATCCAAAACGATGGAATGGGAGCCGGCAGCCAGTTTTTTGCTCATAATGCTGGACGCGATCAGGGGGATGGAATCCACCGTGGCGGTCACGTCCCGCAAGGCGTACAGTTTTTTATCGGCGGGAGCCAGATTGCCGCTCTGTCCAATGACAGCCACACCGATCTCGCTGACCTGGGTAAGGAATTCCTCCCCCGTCAGGGTGGTTTTGTATCCGGGAATGGATTCCAGCTTGTCCACCGTACCGCCGGTATGCCCCAGGCCGCGGCCGGACATTTTTGCCACCTTACATCCGAGAGATGCTACGATGGGGGCAAGGATCAAGGTAGTCTTATCCCCCACGCCGCCGGTGGAATGCTTATCCACCGACAAATCCCCGAAGCAGGACAGATCCACCGTATCCCCGGAGCGGGCCATGGCATCCGTCAGTGCCGCCGTTTCCGCCGGAGTCATGGACTGAAAATACACCGCCATGGCGAAGGCGGACATCTGGTAATCGGGGATGGTGCCATTGGTGTATCCCTGCACCAGAAAATCCAGCTCGGCGGGGCTTAACTCTTCCCCGTTTTTCTTTTTCTGTATCAGATCGTATACGCGCATAAAATCCTCCCTTATTCGTCCAGATGGCTGGGACCGAATCCCAAAGGCAGAATTTCGGCAAGTGTATAAGACCGAACTTCTTTTCCGTTTGTCAGGATGATGCGGAAGGTATCGGGATCGCAGAACTCCATCATCACCTGGCGGCAGATGCCGCAGGGAGGTGCGAAATCCGTGATCACGCCGTCCTTACCGCCCACCACGGCGATGGCCACCGGTTTATGTCCCTGCATGGCCGCACCGGTCTGTGCCCAATGCATAAAGGCGGTACGCTCGGCACAGATGGTGGCGCCGTAGGAGGCGTTCTCCACGTTGCATCCGCGATAGATCTGGCCGCTTTCATCAAGCAAAGCCGCGCCTACTTTATAGCCTGAATAGGGGGTATAGGCTACGCTCATGCCCGCCTTGGCCACATCCAGCAGTTTTCCCTCGGAAATCTCGGGAAGGGGGCGGTCAATTTTGCCCTCGCACGCATAGGATACGCCCAGCATATCGCAC
>JAZSCY010000185.1:0-2011 GCA_045530875.1 Eubacteriales bacterium | reverse complement strand
GCTTGAGGATTAACATAAATTAAATTTGAACACAACCATACCAGATAATACAAGGAATTGCAAGTGAAAACAGATTATTGACTTACCAATAAAAACTTGAAAAGTACAATCGTTTATGGTATAATGTTTCCGTGCAAAACGAGCTGAAATCCGATGCTCTGAACATCGGATCCAAAGGGCAGCACGACCTCCGCAAAACAATCATACGGATGCTGAAGGACGGCAAAAAGGGCAACGAGATTGCAAAAGACCTGGGCGTGAGTGTAGGACACGTCTCGAACGTCAAGAAGCTGTATGAAACGGGCGGAGCGGCAGCGCTGAAGCCGAAGAAACGCGGCAGGCCTGCGGGGAAGAATAAGGTACTGACCGCAGAGCAGGAGAAGGAAATCCAGAAGATCATCGTGGACAAGACGCCGGAGCAGCTGCGTTTCAGGGAGTGCATGTGGACACGGAACAATATCCGGCAGCTGATCAAAGAGAAGTACGGGATTGACATCAAACTGTCCACGCTGGGCTACTATCTGGCCCGGTGGGGCTTTACGGTGCAGCGACCGGTGAAGCGGGCTTACAAGCAGGATGAGAAGAAGATCGATGCCTGGCTGAACCAAGAGTTTCCAGGGATCACGCAGCGTGCGGAGGAAGAGGATGCGGAGATCTTTTTCGGAGATGAGACCAACATTCAGAACACGGCCAACTATGCGCGCGGCTATGCGCCGAAGGGCCAGACGCCCGTGGTCAGAGTCGAAGCCCAGAAACTGAAAATCGAGATGCTATCGGCCATTTCCAAGCGTGGAAAGCTGCGGTTTATGCTGTACAAGGACAGCATGAATACAGATAAATTGATCGACTTCATGACTCGCCTGATCACGGACAGCAAGAAGAAAGTCTTTCTGGTGCTGGATAATCTTCGGGTGCACCACGCGAAGAAGGTTACCGCATGGCTGGAGGAGCACAAGGATCGAATTGAGATTTTCTACCTCCCTCCCTACGCACCGGAGTATAATCCGGACGAGCTGCTCAACAGCGATATCAAGCGCAATGCCGGCGCGAAGAAGTCCCCGAGGACCCAGGCAGAACTTGAAGCAAATGTCCAGAATCGTCTGGATTACCTCGCTGCAACTCCGTCCGTGATCGCTTCATTCTTCCAGGCCCCATTCACTCGGTATGCCGCCTGAAATTCACGTTTTTATTGGGGGAGCAATAATGTATATGACGTTCTGGATGTGATATACGAGAACCGCAAACAGATCATGCGTCGGATGAACACCTGTATTGCCAGGGGAATTGGGAGGAATACCGATACCGTTTTTTATGACGTAACCAACTTCTTCTTTGAAGTGGAAGAGCCGGATGACGACCTTCTGGATGAGGAGGGCAATGTCGTTGAGAAAGGTCTGCGGAAGATGGGCGTGTCGAAGGAGAACCGCAAGCAGCCCATTGTGCAGATGGGATTGTTTCTGGACGACAACGGCATACCAATTTCCATTGAGATGTTTCCGGGGAACACGCCGGACCATCTGACGCTGCGAACGGCAATGAAGAATACGGTGGACACACTTGGCCTGGAGCGCTTTATACTGATTGCGGACAGGGGGATGTACAGCGGGACCAACATGTGCCACGTATTGAATCAGGGAAACGGTTATATCGTATCCAAGAGTTTGAAGAAAAGCGCGAAGAAGGAGCGCGAATGGGTGCTTGAGCAGAGCGGATATACCGTTGTGAGCCCCGATTTCAAGTACAAATCCCGTATCGTCACGAGGACGGTCACGGACGAGTGCGGTAAAACGAGGAAGCTACAGGAGAAAGTAGTCGTCTATTGGAGTCAAGCCTTCTATGCGCGGGAAAAGCATGAAAACCAGTCTTTTCTGGACTTCGTTGAGAAACTCAAGGTCAATCCAAACGGTTTCCGGGTCAGCGCTGCCCAGAGCAGAAGTCTTCGGAAGTTTCTCAGGAAGGATGTCGTGCACAAAGAAACGGGCGAGATTCTCGAGGCAAGCAAGCTTCTGAC
>JAZSCY010000065.1:0-4285 GCA_045530875.1 Eubacteriales bacterium | reverse complement strand
GCTACGATCCGACTTGAAAATGGAACATATCCCCCCGACCGTTGGCAAAGCCGCTGGCCGCCAAACGATCCATAGCAGCGCCGCCGGGATAAGGAAGTCCCATCACGCGGCCCACCTTATCAAAGGCTTCTCCGGCCGCATCGTCCCGGGTTCCGCCGATTTCATGAAACGCGGTGGGACAGTGGACATCGTACAGGGAGGTGTGCCCGCCGGACACAATCAAAGCACAAAACGGTGCTTCCAGGGAGGGATCCGTCAGATAGGCCGCGGCCGCGTGTCCCTTGATATGGTTCACGCCCACCAGCGGTTTTCCGTGGGCGAAGGCCAGCGATTTAGCAAAACTGACGCCTACCAGAAGAGATCCGATCAGGCCGGGGGCATAGGTAACGCCCACCGCGTCGATCGCCTCCATGGTAACCCCCGCCTCCGCAAGGGATCGGCTCACCACACCGGAGATGGCTTCAATATGGGCACGGCTGGCGATCTCCGGTACAACGCCGCCGTACAGCGCATGGGTATCCACCTGCGATGCCACCACTGAGGAGCGGATACGGCGGATTCCCTCCCCCATTTCCACAACAGCGGCAGCCGTTTCGTCGCAGGAACTTTCAATAGCAAGAATCAACATGACAACGTCTCCTCCGCACCGGGGACACGCATCATCAGAACAGCGTTCTCCCGCGGTGAGGTATAGTAATTTTTACGCACGCCCGTTTCGATAAATCCAAGAGCGGCATACAGTTTTCTGGCAGGGATATTGGACTCCCGCACCTCCAGATACACCGATGCGCGGGCCTGATCCGCCAGACGGAGCATATGCTCCATCAGACAGCGGGCGATTCCCCGGCGGCGATACGGCGGCGCCACGGCCACGGTGATGATCTCCGCCTCGTCGGCCACAAGAGAAATCCCCCCGTAGCCCATCATATCGCCTGTTTCATTTAAAATGCAAAAATAGTGGTTGGCCGGCGCATCCGCAAAACGGCCGAACGCCTGGGCAGTGATCTCCTCCCCGAAGCAATCCCTCTCCAACTGCGCCGCCGCGGACCAGTGCTCCTCCCCAAGAGGCAAAACACGGTATTCCATCACGACCCCACCTCTTGGAAATAGGGAGCAAGAAGATCTCCCAAAGCCACGCCCCGACGGGCTGTGGCATCGTACAGATACATATCCTCCCCATACTGCAGACAGCCCAGATTGATGTAGATCTGGGGCCAGCGGGAGGAATAGAATTTCAATTCATACTCCGCGTCCGCATCGGTGACGGGCATGTCCGCCTCCGCACCGTTTGCGTACAAATCGACCAAAGCGGCGAGGACTGCCTCATCCGTGATCTCACACAGAGCCACCGTAACCGCGTCGGACTGGCACACGATCACCTTCTCCGCCCCAAGCTGAGGAAGATCGGGCAAGGTGATGGATTCACTGTGAAACACCGTAGTCATTCCGCTGACGTATTCCTCCGTCAACCAAAGGGAGGGATCGTTATCCCCGATCCGGTACAGCGTGACGTTGCCCCGCTTGTAATAAGCATAGGCCTCCCCCACGCTGGTGGGCTCATACAGAAGGCTGGATGGCACATACACATCTTTTCCCACGGTATATTTTCCGTTTTTATGCTTGAAATTCGCAAGGGAATCCCCACCGCAGCCACAAAGAGTCAAAAAACACAAAAGCAGAGCAAGAGCCAGAGCAATTTTACGCATGGGCACCGCCTCAATAACCGAACTCGCCGCTCAGGCTGTCGTCGTTCTCGATCCAGTTCTGTACGGGATAAACAGTATAGTTTTCCTTATCCTCCCGGACCACCACGGTCTCAATGCCCGCATTGATGATCATCCGCTTGCACATGGCACAGGAGCAGGTTCCGCCTACAATGCCGTGGGTGGCAGGATCGATGCAGCACATATACAGCGTAGCCCCCAACATCCGCTCCCGGGCCGCCGCGATGATGGCGTTTGCCTCGGAGTGAAGGGAGCGGCACATTTCGTATCTCTCCCCCCGGGGGATCTGCAGTTTCTCACGCATACAGTATCCCAGATCGCTGCAATTCTTACGGCCGCGGGGCGCACCGTTGTATCCGGTGGACACAATGGTGTCATCCTTCACGATGATGGCACCGTAGCAGCGGCGCAGGCAGGTACTTCTCTCCGCCACGGTCTGGGCAATATCCAGATAATAGTTTTCCTTGGAAACTCTTTCCATATTATTCACTCCCGGACATAAAAACTCTTATTTTATTGTACCAAGAAGTGCCCGGGATTGCAATAGCCACAGCAAAAGATTCCCCAAAAACCTGAGCCCGCCCGCCCATGCATAGAAAATCCGCCGCCGCCATACACATATCCTATCAACTCACCGGGGAAAGAGATGGAAACGATGAACAAGCGCCGTTTTTTGGGGAATGCCGTGCTGATGGCGTTCGTGCAGATGCTGCTTCGGTTTGTGTCCGTGCGCTTCAATGCCTTTGTGTCCGCACGGATCGGCGCGGAGGGAATGGGACTCATCTCCCTTCTGATGAGCGTGTACGGACTGTCGGTCACATTGGCTACCTCCGGTGTCCATCTGGCGGCGGTGCGGCTGAGTGCCCGGGCCATTGCCGAAAGCGAAAAAGAGGAGTATCGGCACGGCTCCATCCGGCTGCGTCGAGTAATGGGGGGATGCGCCATCTACAGCCTGCTCTTTGGCGTGGGCGCGGCGGTGCTTCTGTTTCTATTCTCCGAGGCGATCGGCACCCATCTGCTGGGGGATGTACGAACCGTTCCCTCTCTGCGTGTCCTTGCCCTCAGTCTGCCCGCCATATCCCTCGCATCCGCTTTGAACGGATACTTCACCGCCGTGCGGAAAGTGTACAAAAATGCCCTGATCTCCCTCGCCGAGCAGTTTGTGAAGATCACCCTCACCTCTGCCCTTCTTCTGCTGATCACCCCGGCGGGGATCGAATACGCCTGTCTGGCGGTGATCGGCGGCGGGGCTGTGGCGGAGGGGATGTCGCTGCTGGCCGCTTTATGCCTGTATTTTTCAGATAAAACCCGGCAAAGAAAAGGCGCGTCCCTCCCTCATGCATCCGCGTTCGGTGAGGTGTTCCGTACCGCGTTCCCCGTAGCGGTGGGAGCCTATGCCCGGCAAGGACTGCTCAGCGCGGAGCATCTGTCCATCCCCCGTGGATTCCGCAAGCACGGAGCCAGCGCCTCCTCTGCCCTGGCCTCCTACGGTGTTTTGCACGGCATGGTCTATCCGCTGATCCTGTTGCCATCGGCGGTGCTCAGCGCCGCCTCGGGACTGCTGATTCCCGAATTCACCCACTGGCAGGCGCAAAACTCCGGGGACACCATCCGCCACGCGGCGGAGAAGGTTTTGAAAATCTCCCTGGCCTTTGCCATCGGCACCGCCGGGATCTTTCTCAGCTTCTCCTATTCCATCGGGGAATCCCTGTATCCCGGCACGGAGGCCTCGCTCCACCTGGCACGGATCGCCCCGCTGATCCCCGTGATGTATCTGGACACCGCCGTGGACGGCATGCTGAAAGGGCTGGGGGAGCAGGTGTACTGCATGCGGGTCAACATCGCGGATTCTTTGTGCTGTCTGATCCTCGTGTGGATCCTCCTTCCCCGATACGGTCTGGCCGGCTATTTTTTAGTGCAATACATCTGTGAGATTCTGAACGCCTCCCTCTCCGTCCATCGGCTCCTGCAAATCACCGGAATGTGCCCTCGGGTGGGGAGTTGGGTGATCCGTCCCCTTCTGTGTGTGATCGCCGCCACCTCCCTGATCCGATTTCTGTCCGCCATCCCCGCTGTGCCGCTGATCGGCGCGGGAGGATACGCCGGCGCTCGGCTGATTGCCGCTGTGCTTGTCTATCTCACCACGCTGCTCCTCACCGAAAAAGGTCGGTTTTTTTACAAAAAACGGTCATGCCCTTGACATCCTCCCCGGCATATTTTAAAATGAGAAAAAACTCGCACAGGCGGAGGAATCAAACATGAATACAGCATATCTTGTAGCGGATAACATCCCCCGGGACGGCATCACGGACGCGTCGGACGCCATCCAGCAGATGATTGACGAAAACCCCAATCGCACCATCTTTTTCCCGGACGGTGTGTATCGGCTGAGAAAACCCATCTGCACCCCCGCCGATCCGGCGAAGAGCGTATCCCTGCAGCTGGCTTCCTTTGCGGTGTTTCAGGCATCCCCCGATTGGGATTCGACGGAAGCCATGGTCCGTCTGGGCGGCATCCATCCTGCCAACAACATCTTTGAAAACGGAAGCAATTATTTCTTC
>JAZSCY010000193.1:0-5290 GCA_045530875.1 Eubacteriales bacterium | reverse complement strand
TAAGAAATGCCCTGCCCTCCTCCGACAGCATATTGGATGGCGGCACATACAAGGCAAATTCCGCATCGGGAAAGAGAGAATCGCAAAGATCCACCAGATCGTCAAACGCACGTTTCATAGCCGGCACGGACTGCCAGGTTTTATAGTCGTAAAGTCCTTTGTAATCCTTATTTCCCAAGGCAAGCGGCTGATGGTTATAGCCGTGATATCCCAGCTCGCCGCCTTTGCGGAGGAGCATATTTCCGAAATTCAGAAACGTGCCCGTATCGGGAGCCGCGTCTGCTGTTCCGTCCACGTGATCATCATAGGATTCGATGGCGAGGCCGGTATATTTCAGCCCGTACTCATCGGCGAAATTCATCATATCCGGCCACCAGATGTTTATATAGAAATCGCGAATAGTTGTGTGATAGTCACGCTGTATATAGTCACTGTTTCCGGCGGGGATCTGCGAGGGAAAGTCATCCAGATAAAAGGTGGATGCGTTGATGACCGGATACACACACACGTCCGAAAGAAGGCTATAGGATGCCGCATAAAAGCCGCGCATAGCCTTATCGTACACACCGATGTTATCCACGACAAATGTGCCGCTGCCGTATTTCTTTTTCCAAACAAGAGGAACGCCGTCCGGTCCGTCTGCATTGGCATACACCTGGGCATCCTTGGAAAGAACCACGGTCAGAGAGGATTCAAAGGGATCCGGAATGGCAAATGCCCGTCCGCCGCCGATCATAAATCCCTCCCGGGGATAAATACTCTCCACAACATAGTACTCCGGCGACAGATCGTCAATCCCGATCAACTGAGAGATCGCGGAGGAATAGACGTTTGTTTCCAGCACAAGCGGAAACCACGCGGCACCGCCCCGGTATACAAAGTCGCACAAATCGGATACGGAGTTTCCAAGGGGCGTCAGATCGGATACAAGAACGATGATCTGCGCAAAGCCGTCCAGCGAAGGCAACGCATCCTTGGATATATCCACGGAAGCGTGCCCTACCTTCATATCCGTCAGGATAACGGTAAACTGCTCGAAAGCCTCCTTGGAAGATTCCTCCGCGCTGTTGTGAAGAAGGAGCGTATGCTTGGCAAGAGAAGCAAGTGCCTCTTCTTTGGTAATGATTTTATCCTGCGGCAACAGCGCAAGACTTTTTTCGTAGCGATTGACCTGAATTCCGCTCAGCTCCACAAAAAGGATCGCCGCAATGAGCGAAAACACCAACAGAATCACAAGGATTCCCTTGAAGCTGAATTTGCGGATGCTGTTTATCATCTCGCCCAAAACGCCAGCGCCTCCTTCGTCTTTGATGATATATAGATGTGGCGGTTTTCCGTTTCACTCACAAATTTCTGTATCTCGCTTCCCTTGCCCAAAGCGGCAAGATACTGGATGCGGAGCAGAATATATTCCTCGGCATCCGGCCATCTCTCTCCCATCCGGTCGATAATCTCTCCGGCCAGTTCATGATTCTTTCGTTTGAGTTCATTTTCGGCAAGACGGGCATAATCGCTGACATCCCCGTCCACGGCGATCTTCTTGCTCATCAAGCGGCAGAAAAGCTCCCGGTTCATGACCTCCACCTGTCCCTGCATCAGATTCTGGGACAAACAGTTCCACAAAAAGTCTATGTACCGCGACAGAACATCCATATCGTCGGGATTGGCGGCGTATTCTTCCTCCAGCTTCTGCAGCATATAGTCGTTTTCCTTAGAAATCTCCACCATGGCCGTGACCGCATAATGCACCACTTCGGTGTCATCGTTGTTTCCTGCCTTTTGCAGAAATTCCACGTAATCACCGGGGTTATCGTTCAATACGTCCATGATGATGGACCGCCGCTCTCTGGCCGAGTTGATCAGCAGTGCCTCCTCAATCGGGATGGCAGTGCCTGCCTTTTTCTCATCCACGGTAACGCTTTTGTAAAGCTCGGATTCCAGTTTCAGTTTTTCCACACCGATCTCCGCGGAATTGGTGGCATCAAATGCGATCTGAAAATGCAGAACGAGCAGAATCAGCACGCCCCACACCGGAAGCAGCAATGCCACAAAAAACATATACTTATGCACCGCCAGAACACGGGTTTTGATTCCGATAAACACAAGCAGACATACAAGAAGATGTACGGCCGCAGGTATGATATAAAGCATAAATCGCCTTTCTTATTTTACAACAGTGACGGTGATGCCCAGTCCCTCAAAACGCGGCAGGATGAATTCTATATCCTTTTCCGTTGCCTGGGAGAGAATCAGGCGCAGTTTTCCGTCGTTTGTCATTCCGAGAATATCGTTGAGCCGGATCTTGCCTATAAGCATATCGTTGGCCTCTTTCAATGTATGCCCATTCAAATCGAACTCCAGCATCACATAGGTGGAAACCTTCTTTTCCGCAAGAGCGGCGAAGTTCTGCACGCACTCCTCGAAATACTCCGCATTCATGATGTGGGTATCGGCGAGGTACTGCTTTTCCGCCAGGGCATTGCCGTAGTCGTGGGCGCGAAGAAGGGACATCTGCACAAGATCCCGCAGGATTTTAAACAGATTCACATAATAAAGCGTGCGCTGAGATGCATCCGCGTGCCACAAAAAGATCATAAGAACCAACTCATCCGCCCGATAAACGCCGGCGGCATACATGGGATATTCACTTTTCAATTCCGTATTTTTCCATATGCCGCCCTCACGCAGATGCTCAATAACGGGCGCATAGGCCTGCAGAGAAACGGAGCGGGCAGCCACGTCCAGAAGATCCCGGGAGGCAACCTCAAGACGTCCGAACGCAGTTTTGGCATTGACGGAATACACCGCGATGCTCTTGTTTTCCAGAATTTCCTCAAAAGTTTCAATAGTACGCAGATACAGCTGCTGCGGGGCAACGGTATTGAGTTTTCGGGTGATATCGAAAATCTTGCCAAAACTGTCCTTGGAGCTAATAATCTGCTTTTTCAGATCCTTTTTCTCGCGAAGGGTGTCCTCGTATATCTCACCGGTGAAAATCAGCTTATTCTCCAAAAGCCGGTTCTGCTCCTCCAGATATTTGCCGTGATCCTCTTTTTTCAGATTCACATAGCCGCAAAGGCCGCCCACCAAAAAGAAGAACACAAATGCCAGCCAGTTTGTCGGCTCATAGAATATGGTCAAGGGATCGGTTCCCGCCATCACTTTGGCCACAAAATAGGAAATGCTGGCCAGCGCCGAGGAGGCGATTCCAAAAGACAAACCGTACAGCGTCGCCATGATTACGATGAAGATCACCCGGAAGTCCACTATGGAGAAAATCACGGCGGAGTCGGTGATATGTATAAACACCTCTGAGAGGAAAAACAACAGCAAAAGCTCGACGATCTTTATGGCAAAAGAGTGCTTTGCCATCCACTTTTTGATTCTGGTAAGGCCGGTTTCCGCCTCCGTCTCTTTGGTTGTGAGATACAGCGCATACTGCTCCTCCAAATCCTCGGGGAGGGAGATCTTCGCAAACCAGCCGTATTCGTTGCGGAGTGCTTTGTTTGTCGTGTTGATCACGCCCGACGTGTGGCTTTCGGTAAACTCCGTTTTTACATCCGGGGCAATGGTTTTCAGCCGCTCGGCAAAATCGGAGAAAGTGAGATGGAATTCGTCCCCCACACTCAGCACACCGCTGCCGGCTTTCCAGTTATCCACAAGGCGGATAAGCAGATCCGACAGATCTGTAAGAGACAGGAAATGCATACGGGACATAGGCGCTTCCGGAATCAGGACAGGCTTTCCGGCATACACCCGCTCAAACACACTGTGCAGGAAATCGTTTTTATACAGGGCGCTGTACAGATACGGGATCTGCACAGTTTTGACATCCAGAGAATACCGATTCGCATAAAAGTCACAAAGCTTTTCGTTGGCGGATGCCATGATCGCCTTATCGGTCTTTTCGCTAAAGGAAGAATCCAGCGGGGACAGATAGAGAATTCTGATTCCCTTCTGCAATTCCGCGGAAAACTGCAACACCTCACGCAACTCCTCCGCATCGTTTTGATCGGTGGACTGGAATTTCAGTCCCGCCGAGAAAAAGACGATCAAATCAAATTCATAGGTTTCCAGAATTGCCTTGACCGACGGCTTGCGAACCCGGAACAGTTTTATTCTATCCGAGCCGCCCAGGTCGGTATTGCCAACCACCATGACCTTACTTTGCGGAAAAGTGGTCTGCACAAATTCCTCGGTAAGATATTCGGTATTTCCGATAAGCAAAACCCGTTTTAAGCGGATATCGGCATATTCCCCCACAACGCTGCGTTTCTTCTGGATGCTTTCCCTGAAATTGACCAGCGTGCGGTGATTGACAACTCTCATAAGACATTCCACAAGTTCTGCGTCAAAAACGCCGCACATTCCGCTTGAGATCATCTGAAGCGCAACGTCCTGGGAAAAGGCCCCTTTGTAGCTACGCGTACTGGTCAGCGCATCGTAGGAATCGGCCAGCGCAGTGATCTGCGCGCACAACGGAACAGCGTCCCCGCGAAGCCCTTCGGGATACCCGGTGCCGTCGATTCTCTCGTGATGACACCGGGCGATCTGCGCGGCATATTCCACCGTTTTAGGCGGGATGTTTCCGGGATTTGCTTCACGGATGATCCGCTCGCCGAACACAGAGTGCTTTTTGATAATATCGTACTCCACCGGGGAAAGCGTCCCGGGATAGTCAAGAATACTCTTCGGAATCTGCAACTTCCCTATATCATGCAGTGCGGAGGCCATGGCTATGGCTTCTATATCCTCTTCCGGCAGTGCGCATTCCGGCTTATACGTACCCCATTCCCGGAGAAGAAGCTCCGTAATCATTCTTACGTGGTAAATGTGATATATGCTCTCACCGTTAAGAGTTCTTTCGGTGATATCATCGGCAAGGTATTCAATTTTCAGTTCATTTTTGTCATCCGTCGTATCCCAGATCAAGATCGGTGTCCCTTGCATCGCAGGCATCTCCTTGCACTAAAAATTGGTTTGAAATTCACTTATGTATACTACATCCATTGTATCATTATATTATAGCGCACCATTGTGTCCAAAGGATGAACAAATATAGATCGATTCATGAACGCAGCGCGGACAAGCCTCTGTTTTTATATTGAATTTGCTATTGGAAAGTGTAAATGATCTGGCAGACCGCAGACAATCATAACCACCGGCCGTGCCGGTGGTTTGCACTAGCCCCCTTGGGGCATGTCACCAGGCTGAGCCTTAAGGCTCGTCGAAAAGTCTGCCAACCGCGCGACTTTTACAGGCATGCCCCTAAAGGGGCTTTTTATTTGCC
>JAZSCY010000394.1:0-2018 GCA_045530875.1 Eubacteriales bacterium | reverse complement strand
CCTTCCGCTCCATGGAAATGGCGATGCCGGTGGGAATGGATGCACTGCCGCCGCAGGGGATAATCACGGGTGCATCAATGGCCGCCGTCAGATCGCAGGCGGCAGAGCCTTCGGTGGCATAGCGGGGCGTGGATGCACCGGGGCGGAGATGGCGAATTTGTACACCAAGAATTGCAGACATAACATTCCCTCCGGGATTCTTTGATTATTTCCAGCGCCGTACCGCCGAAGCATTCTCGGGCGGCAGGCCGTTTTTATACGCGTGGATAATGCGTGCCACTTCTGCCTTTGTTTCCACGGAGAAGATAAAGTGCAAGGTGGAAACGCCGGCGGATTTCAGGGTATCCTGCCGATCGGCCATATACAAAGGCACGCTGTTGTACAGGACGTTGGAGCAGTCATACATTCCCAAAAGCGGGAAGGATGCACCGGTCCGGTCGGTCAGAGAAGAGCGGCAGATAAAGTTTTTCTCAATAAAATCGGTGAAGCCGCCGTTGCCCTTGGTGCGGCAGTGCTCGCCTCCGTCGGAGATGGCACAGCGCATCATCAGCATAAGGGGAAGCCGTCCGTAAGCGATAACGGCTTTGTTGGCATCGATCGCCCGCACCGCACCCAACGGGATCTCCGGGGAAATGGTAACGGTGGCGGCACCCATGGCGCAGATGGCCTGGGCGCAGGGGGTATTCCACACATTCAGGCGCATGGAGGCAAGAACAGGAATCCCCAACTCCTTGGCCATGGCAATCTGAGAGGGCGTATGGGCCAGTACCGACCGGGGAGATGTAACGGACAAAGTAGCCGCCAACTGGGTGGTGGTGATGTCCGGTGCGTAGGGAACCATATCCAGCGCATAGTCCCGGGCATAACACTCGGGTGGCAGATAGATCTCATCAAAGAACGCCTCGGCTTCCTCGGGGATCTGATCCGCCGTGAGGAACTGGGCGGTAAAGCGCACTTTTTCCGGATGGGGACGTGCTGATTTCTCAGGCAGAACCACCGAGCGGATTTCAGACGGCCGTGCCGGTGCATTCCACTCCGCCAAAGCCCGACGGCGCAGATCGTTCAAAGCGGCGGGGGTGAAAAACAGATTCTCCCCGATCTCCGCCGTGAAGGATTCCAGTATAAAAGGGGTTCCGCCCAACTTGCCGATGTTCTTTTTGGCGGATGCGGTATCCAGCGCGGCAGTACGTGCCGCATCGGGAACAGCCCCGGTGACCGTAACGGATTTATTCTTGGCCGTGACGGTAAGAGTGGCGGGCTGATCGGCTTGCACACGCAATTCGGCACGAAGGGGGATTTTCTTTGCCAATCCGGGGAATGCGGGGGCACAGCGGCTCATTTCCGTATCATTCTCCCGACGGATTCCCAGCATGGACCGATATTTCTCGCTGAAATATCCGTCGCTGAATCCGTCCCGGCTGAACAGGGATGCCAGTGCGGCAATCTCTTCTTTGTCGGCATCCCGTCTTTCATCCAGCAAAGTGCGGTACATTTTGGTCACACCGTACACATAGTCGGCGGATTTCTGCCGCCCCTCGATCTTCAGAGAGGTCACACCGGAGAGCATGATTTCCCGCATATGGGATGCCAGACACATGTCCTTTAGGCTGAGAGGATACTCGGAGGGGTTGCAGGCCGTGCCACAGATCTTATAAGGCAGACGGCAGGGCTGGGCGCATTCTCCCCGATTTCCGCTGCGGCCGCCCATGGCATAACTGAGCATGCACTGGCCGGAGTAGGATACGCAGTGGGCACCGTGGATGAACATCTCGATCTCCAAGGGCGAGTTGGAGCAGAGCAGGGAGATCTGACGCAGGGACAACTCTCTGGGGCAGACCATGCGGGAAAATCCCAAAGCGGCCAACTGCGCCGCGTCTGCGGAGGAGCAGCCGGAAAGCTGGGTGCTGGCGTGCAGTTCCAGCTCGGGAAAATGCTCCCGCACCAGGGAAGCCACACCCAGATCCGCCACGATGAGCGCATCGGCGCCGGCGGCGTACAGGTGGGATACCGTATCCATG
>JAZSCY010000008.1:0-8849 GCA_045530875.1 Eubacteriales bacterium | reverse complement strand
TCAATGATCGAGCCGACGTCGGTTGCTATCTGATCTGTGCGAAGGAGAAGGGAATTCAGCACATCTTCAGACACACGCGAGTGTTCGCAGATGAATTTGATGATCCTGTCCTGCATCCGCTCAAAATAGTAGTAGGTCTGGGGAACCCCCACCACCGTGCCGCTCATGCGGACGGGATGAATGGTCATGGTCGCCGAGGGAACGATAAACGACCGACGGGCCGACACCGCCAGAGGAACGCCGATGGAATGGCCACCCCCCAAAACCAGCGTCACCGCCGGCTTTTTCATGCTGGCGATCATCTCGGCAATGGCCAGTCCCGCTTCCACGTCGCCGCCCATGGTGTTCAACACCACCAGCATCCCGTCGATCTCCTCGCTCTCCTCAATGGATACGAGAAGAGGAATGATGTGCTCGTATTTGGTAGCCTTCTGATCCCCGGACAGCACGTAATGCCCCTCAATCTGCCCGATGATGGTAAGGCAGTGGATCGTCTCTCCCTGCCCCCGGGAGATCACGCCCCCGCTTTTGATGATATATTCCAGATCCGGGTTGCTTTTCTCCTCGGAGCCGGAGTTGTCCTGCTTGTTTTCGTCTGCCATACAATGCCTCCGCTTCTTTTTCCCATAGTATGGGCGAGGGAGGATTGGTTTATACGCAAGACATCCTCTCACAAAATACCGAACAGTATGAAACCTACCGTATTGATGGCAAAATTCGCAAACATATGGACGATCCAGGAAGGATATATGCTCTCACTGCGCTCGTTGAGAAAATTAAAAATGCATCCGCCGACAAAAAGGCCCGCCATGGCCAGAAGATAGATCCAGATATTGAACCAGCCGCCCGTCATTCCCACATGATAGAGTGCAAATGCGGCAGAACTGAACAGATAGGCAAATCTCCGTCCCATCTCCTTTTTCAGGGTAAGAAACGCAAAGCCACGGAAGAAAAATTCTTCCAGAAGCGAGTTAACAAGGGAAATATACACCGCCACGTACAGAAAATTCTCCGCACTGACCCCGGCTCCCGCCGTCAGGGAATCTCTTATACCGGACAGATCGATATAGTTCCTGAGCAGAAAATAGGCTCCCATAACCGCGGCGAACACGCCTATGCCTAACCCGAAAGCGATCAGCCCATCCCTCACCTTAAAGGAAAACAGTTTTTTGAGACGCCCCCCGTTTCCTTTGTATAACAAGAAGTACACCATGGGCAGAAGAAGAAACAGCCCGATTTTGATCATGGATTTATACAGATAGGGCGGCTGCCAGACGCCGTCCACCACGCACATCAGCAGTGTGGACAGCACCACGGCCAAGACAGCGTAACGCTTCGCTTTCAAACAAATCACCTCCGGCAAACACTCTCACCACACAAAGGGGATGAGGCGGTATTTCACTTTTTCTTTATACTCCCGATAGCCCGGCAGTTCTTTTTCCAGAAATGCTTCCTCGTGCTTGATCCGTTGCGCGATGATGAAAGGATAGGCGAGGAAGATCACGAAGGAGATCAGCGATCCCAGCACCAGGGGCATGGACAGAAACAGAAGCACCGTGGCGCTGTACATGGGGTGCCGGACGATCCCGTACAAGCCGGTGTCGATGACCTTCTGGTTTTCCTGCACCTCAATGGTGCGGGACAGATAGGTGTTCTCCCGCAAAACCTCCGCATACAAAACGTAAGCGATCAGAAATGCCGCGGCGCCAACGATAGACACGGCTTTCGGCAGCGGCAGCCAACCAAAACGGAAATCCAGCCCCGCCAGGATGAATCCGAGAAGAAACATAAGCCCGCTCAGTTTGACGACCAGCTGCTGTTCCCCCTGCTTTTCCTTGGCGTTCAGCCGGGATTTCAGAAGGGCGGGATTTTTCCACATCATCACGATGCCGGCCAAAAACATGGGCACGAACAAAATCCCCATAAGAAGCCATCCTCCGGGGAAAGCAAAGGTACCGGCGGGCAAGAAAATCAACAGTCCCACCAGCACCACGCCCAGCGTAAATTTCAAAATAGCCTGCACAAACAGTTTTGCCGTCATAATGGGATCCTCCTATGCGGATTTTACTTGACTACAGTATATCACATCCCGAGGGCGACGTAAAGGGGGCTGACTCAATCCCCGCCTCCGTTTTGCCGGATTTTCATTTTCCGCCAGCTGATGTATCCGTATATATCGTTGATGAAGAAGGCCGCAAAGCACACCACCACCGAAATATAGCGCGTGTCACACAGACTGGCCATCACCCACAAAACAATGAGCACGATGTCGTTGGCGGCATAAGCCAGAGCAAATCCCGGACTGCGGCGGAAGGTGAGATATACGGCGAGAAAGCTGGTGGTGACAGACAGGGTGCTGGGCAGCAGATTGGCCGTTTCAAAATACGCCAATATAAAGTAAAATACCACCGTGACCGCCGCCGTCAGCACCCACATCCACACCGTTTCCGTCCGACCGATCACGTTCACTTTTACCTCCGCCCTGTTTCCCTTGTAAGGATTCTTCAGCCAGGCGATCAGGGCAACCACCGCCATGGGCATAGTCATGCCGAGGTAAGTGATCATCTCCCCATAATAGGCAAACGTAAAAGATATGATCCCGTACAGCAGGCTGAACACCACCATAAGAAGCTGTCCCGCCGGATTTCCTTTGGCGTTGAAAATCAGCGAGGTGACACCAATCAGGGACGCCGCCAAGGTCAGATAATTCTCTCTGTCAAAAAGGCAGAACGACAGCACGATGAGCACGACGGAAGAACACCACAAAACAATCTCCGTCCTCGAAAAATACGGTTTGGCCGGCTTTCCCTGCATCATGACACCTCCAAAAAAAAGAAGCACCCGGATGCACATCTTCTAAGACCTAACGATGCACATACGAATGCTTTGCACATTCTACTACTCGGTAGCAGTTACTTATTATTTTGATCTATTGTACCACACGGCACGGCAAAAAGCAAGTCCCGGGAAGAGAAAGAAAACCAGCCCCCACAAGGGGGTGCTGTCCTGGTGGCTGACGGATTGTGCGGGTAAACGTTCGTTTTCCTTATATCAGTTGTACTCAAACTCAAAATCACCGTCCACACATTTGCCCACCGTTTCGAGGATCACGTAGACTGTTTTTTTATTATCGTATTTAGCATCCAGCGTAATCGTTTCATCATAGGATTCTCCGCCCTTCACTGTAAGGAGCAGTTCTTTTTCCCCATCCACGCCGATATATACATTCATCTCGCCGTCTGCCAGATTGGCATCAAGATCCAGGGTATGCTCGCCGACACCGTCTCTTCTTAGCTTGAAATTATATGTTCCCTTAAAGGTATCAAATTCCATACTTGCTTCATCTCCATGACAGGAAGTAATCAAAATAGTTGCAGAATAACTCTTGACATAGACATAGTCCACACATCCGCCAAGCATAGAGAGTGTGAATAGCATTACCAATATAAAACAGAATTTTTTCATACCTGTATCCCCCTTTATATTTTATCCACTGCACGTGTATCGATCACTTCTATTATACCATATTTTTCGCCGAAAGCAACCGCCTCATTCTTTACAAATGGAACTGCCCTCACCGTAGGGGCGAACTGCGTTCGCCCGCGGGAGACCACAGGTCTCCCCTACGAAAAGGAAAAACAGCACCCACCGAAATGAGTGCTGGTTGGGTATGATATAGCAGCAAATTTACACCAACATTCAACGCCTACTCAGCTCGACAAATTGTGGTTTGGAATATTAGTTTTCGCTCCATTCAACTTGAACATCTTGTCCCCAGCTATCAGAGCCATAGCACTTGACGTTTTTGTTATTTTTACACTTTTGGTTTTTGAAATCGATTATAACCTGTATATCAGAAACAGAAATTTTTGCTAAATCATCTTCGCAGAATTCAACCACATATTCTGCCCCCTTTAAAAATTTAGGAGGACATAATGGTATTGCACACAAAATATTTTGGTGTTTGTTGTCAGTTCCGTATATGCAGACAACTTGAGGTTCTTTTTCAACGACAACCCCCATTTCTCTCTCATTATACATTTGTGCTTTTTTTCCAAACAACGTAAATTTAAACGAGTATTTCATAGACTCCACCTCTTCTATTTTATGATTAAACTTAATTTAATCAAATTCAAGTTTATCGATTAGTTAGATTATACCATAAAAACGGCAAAAAGCAAATAGGACGGCTCTTTTTTACAAATTGAACCGTTCGTGATCGTAGGGGAGCATTCCATATGCTCCCGCAATAAAAACGGGCGGATATAGAATCCGCCCCTACGCAAAACCAGCACCCGCAAAGGGGTGCTGGTTGAGTGGTTGACACAAGATTAACACTCGCTCTGTTCGATACATTGGAATTTGGCGCTATATATTCAAACTTCGTCTTTGTCCAAACAACGATTTGTATTCTACTCTATAATTGATTCCATACGAGTTAACCCATGGGTGGATTTTTCTGCACAATTCCACAAGCAATGTGCTGGGTTTTTTATCTAAACTTAGTACAATCCAAACTCGTTCCTTCAAAGAATCAGGGTGGTTGCTTTTAAACTCGTCACTTAAAACATAACCTATATAGTTTTCTATTTTATCCATAAGCAAAATCTGCTGTTCTTCGCTGTCATCAAACTTTCCGGATGATATGATGAATAGTTCAACAGAGCCGTCTTTCCCAACTGCTTCAATATCAAGATTATTTGCATCGTAAACTGCCAAATAAATCCCCCCATCTAATTCAAGTTTGTCTGACAATCGTATTATACCATAAAGTTCAACAAAAGCAAGTGGGACGGCTAATTCTTTACAAATGGACCCGCCCTTTTTGTAGGGGCGTGCATTGCACGTCCGTAAAAAAGCAATCGCACGACCAAGGATCGCCCCTACAATAACAAAAAGCCCTGCTGTAGCAGAGCTTTTGTATATAAGATAAACTGTTCTTCGGAGAATTTTCCGTAAGGGAAATTCTCGGGCATACGGCCAGTGTTGTTCGCACCGCCGATATGCCGTATGCAATTATCTCTTGGAGAACTGAGGAGCGCGACGTGCGGCCTTCAGACCGTACTTCTTTCTCTCCTTCATTCTGGGGTCACGCATCAGGAAGCCGGCCTTCTTCAGAGGAGCACGGAAGGTCTCATCTGCGAGAAGGAGTGCACGGGCAACACCGTGACGGATGGCACCTGCCTGGCCGGACATACCGCCGCCGTTTACGTTGGCAACGATGTCAAACTTGCCCATAGTGCCGGTAACCTCAAACGGCTGGTTGATGATCAGCTTCAAGGTCTCCAGACCGAAGTACTGATCGATGTCCTTACCGTTGATGGTGATGGAACCGGAACCGGGATATACGCGTACACGCGCAACGGAGCTCTTTCTTCTGCCCGTACCGTAAAAATAGGGCTTAGCACTTGTATACATCTTTATACTCGTCCTTTCTTACTTTACTTCATACGGGGTGGGATTCTGAGCCTGCTGCTTGTGCTCGGAACCAGCGTATACTTTCAAACGGGTGATGGCCTTGTCACCGATGGAGTTGTGGGGCAGCATACCCTTAACAGCGTACTGCATTGCCAATTCGGGCTTGGTTGCCATCAAAGTCTTGTACTGAACCTTCTTCATACCGCCGATGTAGCCGGAATGATGGTAGTGATACTTGTTCTGCAGCTTGTTGCCGGTCAGAACAGCCTTATCTGCGTTGATGATGATAACGAATTCACCGCAGTCAACATGGGGGGTGAACTCAGGACGGTGCTTGCCGCGCAGAATATTGGCAGCCGCGACCGCAGTCTTACCCAGCGGCTTGCCAGCCGCGTCGAGTACGTACCACTTGCGCTCAACGGTTTCTTTCTTTGCCATAAAAGTGGACATAGCGTTCCTCCGAAAATTTGATTGATATTTTTTCAGCATGCATGATTATAGCACTTTCATTCCCCGGTGTCAATACCTTTTTTCGATTTTTTCAAACTTTTTTCATTTACACCATGTGTTTCTTTCATTTTCTTTGATTTTCTCGTTTTTTCATGCATTTTGCGTCCTCGCGTGCCCTTGACTTTTTTTCTTGCCCGTTGTACAATACTCTTATCGGAATCTAAAATGAGGATATTTTAATAATGGTAGATTTACTTGCACTGCAGAAATATTTCATCCTGTCCCATCTCCGCGAGGGAGATGTGGCGGTGGATTTCACCATGGGCAACGGCCATGACACCGCGTTTCTCTCCAAAACCGTGGGGCCCACCGGCCGTGTGACCGCCTTTGATATTCAGCCTCAGGCGCTGATCAGCACGGAGGCCACCCTCAAGGCAGAGGGCTGCCCCGAAAATTACCGTCTGATCTGCGCATCCCACCACCGGGCGCCGGAGTTCATCCATGAGCCCATCAAGGCGGGGATGTTCAATCTGGGATACATGCCGGGCAGCGGCAACAAATCCCTGACTACCATGCGGGAAACCACCCTTCCCGCCGTGGAAAACGCGGTGGGCATGCTGGGAAAGGATGCCATTCTTCTGGTGGCGGTGTATCCCGGTCATCCCGAGGGTGCGGCGGAAGGGGAGGAATTGACCAAGTACTTCTCTACCCTCTCCCGTTACAAAATGACGGTGGCAAAATTCCAGCTTCTGAATTCCCCCACCTCGCCCTATTTCATGATCTGCGAAACAAAATAAGGAGGAGTTATGCAATACAGTAATCAGCCTCCCCGCCGGCCGCAAAACGGATCCCCAAGGCCGCAGCAAAGCCGGCCACAGAACGGATCTCCCCGGCCGCAGCAAAATCGCCCCCCGCAGAATCCGCAGCCGAATCCGCAGCGAATCCGTCGGGATGCCACGGCAGAGTATGCCCGCCGCAAGGCTGCCTATGAGCGTCAGGTGGCCGAGCGCCGCCGCCAGGAAGCGATGCGGAAGCGCCGGATCCGGGTCTTTTGGGGACGGGTTGTCGTTTTCTTTGTGATTCTGCTTCTTCTGGCCATCGCCGCCTGCGTGGGATTCGCCATATACTTCAACCACAGCGATCCGCCCTCGGAGCCAACGGCCATCCGATACACCTACAACGGGGATGAATCCATCGCTCTGCCGGAGGAGCTGGCCTATACCGACGGAGTTCTCTATGTGGATTTCAGCGATTTGGCAACCCGCTTCGGTCTGGTGGCCGTAGGCGGTGCCGATGAGATCCGGTTTGTTATTCCCTCCTCCGAACCCACGGACAGCGATGGGAACGGCAGTGAAGAGGATGTTATCTTCCGCCGGGACAGTGATCTGGCCACCGTGAACGGGCAGGATGTCCGTCTCAGCGGAAACGTGCGTCTGTGGCAGGAGCATTTTCTGGTGCCCGCCACCTTCCTGACGGAATATATGCAGGGTATTTCCTTTATCCGGGACGGAAACACGGTGGACATTGCCCGCACCTACACGGAGGAGATTCCTGACACCGTTGCCTTCACTCTGAAGCGGGCAGCTGTGGTGGAGCCGCTGCCGGAGGATACGGAATTGGGGGATATCGATCCTGATGAGGTCGTTCCCTCCACCAGCGTCCCCGGTCCCGCAGAGGAGAATCTGGTTGTATCTTTCCTGTCCGATTTGTCGGCCTATGAGGAATATATGAATCCTGCCGACCGGGATGGATATCTGATCCTCGTCAACAACGACAACACCATCGACGAAACCTATCTGCCCACCGATCTGACCGATCTGGTGGATACCCGCAAGGACGGACGGAATGTGCAGAAGATGCGTCTGTACGCTGCCAAAGCGCTGGAAGCTTTGTACATCGAGATGCGGGCGGCGGGATACAAGGATGTATCCGTCACCAGCGCATACCGCTCCTATTCCTATCAGAATTCCCTGTTCAACATGTACACCGCCAACGAAATGAAGGCGGATCCTTCCCTGACACTGGCCCAAGCCCAGGCCATCACCGCCACCTACTCCGCACGGCCGGGCACCAGTGAGCACCAAACCGGTCTGTGCTGTGATATGCACAATCTGGGTGCCGCCGACGTGGCCTTTGCCAAAAAGGAAGCCTACTCCTGGCTGAAGGACAATGCGTGGAAATTCGGCTTCATCCTTCGCTTCCCTCAGGGGAAGGAGGACATCACCGGCATTTCCTTTGAACCCTGGCATTACCGCTTTGTGGGCCGCTATCACGCCAAGGCCATCTACGACGCGGGACTGTGCCTAGAGGAATATCTGACCCCCGCCGGAAACTGAATACGAAAATTATGCTGCCGCATTCCCATGCGGCGGCATTTTTCTTGGATTCCCGCCGGAAGTGGGCATATTTTCGCCGCCTTTCGTTGACACGGGAAGCGATGCGTGCTATAATAAACTGTATTACTATGATAAAAAATACATTATATATCAGCAAAGCAAAGGAGTTATTTCCATGCAGTGGACATCTCTGAATGATCTGAGAGAAAAGTATCTCTCCTTTTTCGAATCCAAAGGACATTTGCGCCTGCCCAGCTACCCGCTGATCCCCCAGGGCGACAAATCCCTCCTTCTGATCAACTCCGGTATGGCACCGATGAAGAAGTTCTTCACCGGTGAGGGTACCCCGCCCCGCAATCGTGTAACCACCTGCCAGAAATGTATCCGCACCCCCGATCTGGAGCGTGTAGGTCACACCGCCCGCCACGGCACTTATTTTGAGATGCTGGGCAACTTCTCCTTCGGCGATTACTTCAAAGAAGAGGCCCTCACCTGGGCATGGGAGTTTTTGACCTCTCCCGAATGGCTGGACATCCCCGAAGAGCTGCTGTGGCCCTCCGTTTACGAGCATGACGAGGAGGCTTATGAGCTTTGGAACAAGGTCATCGGCGTTCCCGCTGCGCGCATTACCCGCCTTGGCAAGGC
>JAZSCY010000130.1:0-7134 GCA_045530875.1 Eubacteriales bacterium | reverse complement strand
CCAATCTGTTCGACACCTTTATGGAATTTTATGATAATCACGTTACCTTTAAACGCTCGGATGCCGTGGAATTGCAGGGATTCCTTATGTATTATTTGCCCGAGGGATATCACCTGGAAAATTCAGTAGAAGCAAGGCCTTTCTGCCAGTATTTCTTCACCAATGAAGAGGGGGAGAAATTGATTATGAAGTATATGCTGACCTCAAGCAGTAAAATCGATGTGGACAACGAGCATTATGATATAGAAAGGAAAAACCTGTTCGGCGATGTGATGGGCTATACCATGGTGCCTCGCGATCCGGATATAAGCACAAGCATTATGTGGGAGAGTGGAGAATATACCTTCAAGCTGGATGGATATATGTCCGTCCGGAAACTGGTCAGAATCGCAAGATGCATTGTCCCCGTCGAGGAGGCAGAAACCCCAACCCCGTAATCCAAAAGCAGGCATTTGCCTGCTTTTTTGTTTCCGGCAATAGGGGGAAGTTTACGTTATCCCGTAGGGGCGTGCATGGCACGTCCGCAACGCCGGTCCCTACAAGAAAGACATAACCCCCTTTTTCAAGTTTTTTGGGGGTGCGGACCCTTTTTGCAAAAAGGGTCTGCGTTATCCTCTCACCATTTCATAAGGCTGAAGTTGCTTGCCACTTTTTCTTTGACACCAGAGGCGCAAAGAAAAAGTTATCAAAAAGAAACGCCGATACGTGGGGTTATGCACCCCACTCCCCCACCGCCTCCCCAAAAAGGTGGACGAAAACTTTAATAATTATTTTTTAAGATTTTTTGGGGGTGCGTCATCCTCCGTCTCCGGCGGTATTGTTGCCTGTGCTATTATTTGTGTAAATTATTCCGTGACAAGGCACATTCCCCATGCTACAATACAGACATCTGCATCTAAAACTGCGTTTTTCCTGTTCTTTTCCCCAACCCACCTAACAAATCCGTTCTTCGCCGACTATAGTGTATGTAGAGTCCGACTCAACTACGGGTTTGTTGACAACTGCGTGAACGCGCGATACAATGAACAAAAAGCCCCATCACATTCTGATACAACAAGGAGAAATCGACTTATGAGAAACATGACCAAACGGGTGGCAGCCGCCCTCCTTTGCGGTGGGATTCTGCTTTTCCCCTCCGTTTTGCCCACCGCTTATGCCGTCCCCGTCCAGGGAGATGAGGCTTACACGGAGATCGCCAAAACACCGGGATCCAACAGCTGTGCCAATACCCAGGGATTTGCGGCCAGTGAGGAGTATCTGTACTCCGTGCAGATCAACAGCAGCAATACCCGGGCATTCATGAACCGCATCGATAAGAAAACCGGAAAAATGACTCCCATGCGGAACGCGGAAACCCGCGGCACCGTATTCAACGGACTGAGCCACGCCAATTCCATGGATCTGGTGAAGCTGGACGGCGTGGAGTATTTGCTCGTTATGTCGTCCACAAAAATTCTCGCGTTCAAAATCGACGGAAAGAATCTGGTCGCCCACGGCGCCTATGAGGTCAAATGGGGTGAGGACGCGATCTCGCCCTACGCGTTTACCGTCTACCGCACAGAGGAAGATACAATCTCCTTTATGTTCCTTTTGAACAATACTCTGGCTACCGGCAGCGCCTCCCTTGCGGAAACAGAGGGGGATATCGATCTGGCGATCAAGGGATACATCGACGTGGCCGCTGTCCCCGTGGACGGGAAGGATGTGGACTGCACCCAGTACCTGAAGCAGGGTATCTGCTGTGACGGAGACATTCTATATGTGATCGTCACGGGAAATCACGTGGATGCCACCATCAATCACAGCCTTCTTCTGGCCTACGATCTGACGAAAGCATCCCTCTCCTACGAGAAGCCGATTTCGGTGGATACGGAGCGTACTCGCTGCATTGTCAGTGAGGAGTACCCCGGCTTGTTCGAGATGGAGGATATCGACATCGATCCCGACGGAAAGATGTATTTCAATACCAACAGCTGGAAGATCAAATACGGCCAGGATTTCGATGCCGTCTGTGTGCTCAACGATTTTGCCGCAGAGGGGGAAAGTGCCCAGGTGTGGAACAATCCCTTCACGGATGTGAAAAAGACGGATTGGTTCTTCGCCGATGTGGCATACATGAACACCCACGGCATGATGAACGGCATCTCCGACACCACCTTTGGACCCGCCGAGCCCCTTTTGAGAGGGCAGATCGTGACCGTGCTGTGGCGTCTGGACGGACAGCCGGCCCCGAAGAACAAGAACACTTTTACCGACGTAAAGGCCGATTGGTATTACACCGATGCCATCGCCTGGGCGGCGGAAAATAAGATCGTGGAGGGACACGGGAATGGCAAATTTGCCCCGGACGATCCCGTGACCAGAGAGCAGGTGATGGCGATTCTGCACCGCTATTACAGCTACACCGGTCATATTCAGGTTCCCGCACCCGCAAAAGTTCAGCACACCTGCAGCGAATGGGCGGAAAAGTATGTGCTCTGGGCGGAGGTAGGTGGAATCCTTTCCGACATTGGAACGGATATCACGGATATGACCAAGCCGGCCGACCGGGCGGAGATCGCCGCCTATCTGCGCCGGTTCGATACCCATCTGGCAGGAAAGTAATTCTGGAATAGAAGAATCAAAGGATGTTTTGTGAACAATCAAAGGGGAGGTCTCCCCTTTGATTGTTTTTTACTTCACCATCCCGTATCCGCCGGCGTATTTGCTGACCTCCGACGCCACTACGAATACCTTTCCTTCGGTCAGACGGCGGATGTCCCGCAGAACTTTTTGCGTCTCCCGCCGGGGCAGAACGATGAAAATCATCTGCTTGGCATCCACCGAGCCGCGGCCCTCAAATACCGTGTATCCCCGACCGTTTTCCTTCAGATAGGTTTCGATGATCGCCGTGCTTTCCTCCCCGGCAATCAGCTCCAGACTGGAGGTGCCCAGCGCGATCTTACTTTCAATGGTGGAGCCGAGGAACAATCCCGTGGCGTAGCCCACGCAGTAAAACAGAAGCAAAAACAGATTGTCGCCCAGCGTGCCGATGATGGTGGAAATCACCAGACCCCAGACGGTGCATTCCAAAAATCCCAGCCCGGCCGCTTTCAGCCGCTGGCCCTTGACCATCATGCAGGTTTTCAGGGATTGGATGGTGATCTCCACGATTTTGGCAGCGCAAACGATCAGGCACACAAAAACGGGGTGCAGGGAAGAAAGAAATTCCGACATACAAATTCTCCTTGATAAGTGATGGAATGATTGCGTTCAGCGATCTTCAAAGCGGCGGACTTTGGCGTTGTATACCCAAAGAATATTGCCCGCCGGCTTATTTGATACCACCAGATAAAAATTGTCCCCTGCCTGGGAATAGTCGCTCATCCCCTTGGTGCAGAAATACCGCCCACCCCGGGAAAAGCGAAGACAATCCTTCAAGCTGGTGAACAGCAGCATAAAGGGGGACGCATACGCGTAGGTGTTTACAAAGGCTTTCAGGTCAAATCGGTCCCGCTCGATCCGGTCCAGGGTGTCGGTGGTCACCTGATAGGCCCGGTTGCGGACACGGATGTTCATGGAGATAAAGGCATACAGGTTCAAAGCGAGAAACAGAACCGGTGGGGACGCCAGCAGACAGGTGGAGATCACCACCGCCGGGGCGGGCAACAGATTTTCCGTGATCAGATACCACAACAGCGCCGCACAGCCAAAAATGATCGAAAGATAGAGCACTGCGGGCAAAGAGATCACCAATCGCTGCGCCGCGGCACGGCGCAGATCATACGCGATCTCCTCATGGGTGAGAACCGTTCGTTTGTCGTCTTTCATAAAAACCTCCTAAGATGTAAAAACATATCTGCGAACAGAACATCCTACTGAATGAGCATATTATACCACACGTTCACGTGACTGTCAATAGGTTTCGCGTGTTTGTTTCCGGGGATTCTGTAAACCTTCTGTGACGCAGATTGACAATCCTTTCATTTTATTATACAATAGGTACATAGATTATCCCCTTGGAGGTACATATGAAAAAAGGATTTTTCTGGATCACCCTTCTGCTGATTGCCGCCACGATTCTTGGCGGATGTAATACCACTCCCACCGTCGGCGAGGCGGACGGGGCGGAGAAAGTGCTGTTTGAGTACACCACTTACGAATTGGACGGGGAGCGCTTCATCACCCTGACCAAATACATCGGTGAGGATACCGATGTGACTGTTCCCACCGCCATCGACGGGCTGACTGTTACGGAGATCGGCGCGGAATGCTTTGCGGGATCTGCCGTGGTGTCCGTAACCGTGCCCGACACCGTGATCGTGGCGGATACCAACGCCTTTGCCGAGTGCAAGACCCTTGCAACCGTGACGCTGCCGGACAATATGCTGTATCTGGGTGCACAGGCTTTTCTGAACTGTGAATCCCTGAAGGAGATCACCCTCCCCGCCACCGGCGTAACGGAGTACAGCTGGGGTATGTTCCTCGGCTCCGGTCTGGAGAAGATCACCCTTCGGGAGGGTATCGAAATCCTCCCCGCCAATATGTTTTTGGGATGCGCTTTGACGGAGATCACCCTCCCCGCCAGTGTGACGAAGATCATGCCCGGTGCCCTGGGATGCGAATCTCTCACCAAAGTGTATTTTGAAGGTGACGCCCCCGCTATGACGGACACGGTGCTGACCTCCTCCGAAAAACCTTTTACGGTGAGTTATCGCTCCGGTGCCGCCGGATTTGACGATCCCACCTGGGCTGCCTTCCCCAAGGAAGTGCGCTGATGTGCTGCTAAAAGGACTGCCGATGAAAAAGACAGAGAGTGCATTTGCGTTCTCTGTCTTTTTTGATACGCACGGATTGGATGTAAGATATAAAACTACAAAAGATTTTTTCCTGTATGGGTATGGTTGGGGAATGGACATCGTCTATCCCGTAGGGGTTGGCGCCGCGAGTTCGTATAACGAACTCGGGTCGTCCGTTTTATAAACCAATCCGCACGTTGCGGGACGTCGTGGGCGCCGTCCCCTACCAGATAACGAGAATCTCCGCTTCACCCGGTTCCGTTTCGTGAATCCAAACCGTACGTTACGGACGTGCAATGCACGCCCCTACAAGATAACATAAATCCCCTCTTCGGACGATCACATTTTGTAAAACCAAATCGCACGATACTACAAAAAATTCCCTATCTTCCTGTATGGGTATGGTTGGGGAATGGATATCGTCTATCCCGTAGGGGTGAACTGTGTTCGCCCGCAGAGAAAAAACAAACCGTACGTTGCGGGACGCCGACTTCCGCTTCGGACGGTGCCGTTTTGTAAATCCCAAACCGTACGTTACGGGACGCCGAGGACGTCGTCCCCTACAAGATAACGAGGACTCCCGCTATGGTGACGCACGAAACGACAAACTTTTTATACATTTACATTTTGTTCATATATTTATTGTCGGAAATAATTGTAATTTGCCAAAAAAATGTTACAATTAATGTATATTCCGGTAACGGTTTATACAAAATTTCATGAGAGGTACGATCTATGTTCCAAAAGCTTTTCAAACTGAAAGAAAATGGCACCAATGTACGTACGGAAATCATCGCTGGTCTGACCACGTTTATGACCATGGCGTACATCATCGCCCTGAACCCCAATCTGCTGACCAATTTTGACACCGGCTCCGCCTTGTGGAACGGCGTATTCATGGCAACCTGTATTGCTTCCGCCGTCGGTATGTTCTGCATGGCATTCTTGGCAAACAAGCCCTTCGCCATGGCTCCCGGTATGGGTCTGAACAGCTTCTTTGCTGTGGTTATCGGCAACATCGTTTCCCTGACCGGTATGTCCTATCTGGCTTCCTTCCAGGCTGGTCTGGTAATCATCCTGATCGAGGGTGTGATTTTCATCATCCTCTCCCTGTTCAACATCCGTGAAAAGATCGTAGATTGCATTCCTCTCGGCGTGCGTATGGGTATCGCGCCCGCCATCGGTCTGATGCTGATGAACATCGGCTTCGGCTCCAACGCAGGTATCTATGCAGAGGGCAACGGCTTCACCACTCCCTTCTTCGTAATGCGTGACTTCTTCGGCGCGCTGACTCCCAGCGTTCTGAAGACCGGCATGGGCGAATCCGGCTACACCCAGATGATCCTCACCGTTGTGACCATGTTCGTTGGTCTGTTCGCCATCGTGGCTATGGCCAAGAAGAAGGTAAAGGGCGCCGTTCTCTTCGGTATGCTGATTGCGTCCGTTGTGAACTGGGGCGGCACCTTCCTCGTTCTGAAGCAGAATCCCTTCGCTTCCCTGAAGGAAGCATCCTTCCTGCCTCCCTTCAGCGATATGATGGAGACCACCTTCTTCAAGTTCAATTTCCAGGGCTTTGTGGAAATCGGCTGGTTCACCGTTGTTACTCTGATCATCACCTTCTGCATCATCGATATGTTTGACACCATCGGTACCCTGGTAGGCACCGCATCCCGTGCCGGCATGGTAGATGAGAAGGGCAATATGCCTAAGATGAAAGAGGCTCTCCTCTCTGACGCTATCGGTACCGTTACCGGCGCTTGCACCGGTACCTCCACCGTTACCACTTTTGTTGAATCCGCATCCGGCGTAGAGGCTGGCGGACGCACCGGTCTGACCGCTCTCGTTACCGGCTTCCTGTTCCTGGCATGCATGTTCATCGCTCCCATCGCAGCCATCATTCCTCCGGCAGCAACCTCCGCCGCACTGATTTACGTAGGCGTTCTCATGCTGCAGGGTCTGAAGAACGTGGACTTCGACGATCTGGATCAGGCAGTTCCCGTAACCCTGATGCTGATCGGTATGCCCATCTCTTCTTCCATCGGCCACGCCATCGGCCTGGGCCTGATCTCCTACACCGTTATCAAGGTTCTGAGCGGCAAGTTCAAGGATGTTTCCATCGTTACCTACATCATCTCCGCTCTCTTCCTGGTGAAATTCTTCCTGGCTGTATAATTCGTAAAATCTATAAACCCTCCGGAGACAACCGTCTCCGGCGTAGCCACACTGGCAGAAGCCACGCCCGATGAAGTGTCCTTCCTTGGCAATGAGAAGTATTACAAGGATTTCCTCGCCACCAAAGCCGGCATTGTGCTGGTACCCCCTGCATTGCCGGAATACCAAGTCGGAGGCCAAGCGG
>JAZSCY010000204.1:0-7699 GCA_045530875.1 Eubacteriales bacterium | reverse complement strand
CCGGATCAGCTCGGGCAGGGCAATGGCGGGGTCGGTGGTTCGCTCCCGGATCCGGACAGGATCCATGCCTGCATCGATCACGAAGGAATTGAAAAGGCAAGCAAATGCGATGACACCGGCCGCCACATACCCCAGAAAACTTACACTGCGTGCCAGATCCCCCAAACGCTTTTTCAGTGGGCTGGGGCGGGTGCTTTCCTGCAATCCCGATGCCACACTGCCGTACAGGGTGGAATCCCCCACCCGGCATACCAGCATCTCCCCCTCTCCCTGCACGATGCGGCTTCCGCGGAACAGATGGGATTCCCGATCCGGATCCCAGGAAAGAGTGTCCGGGATCAGTATCCCGGAGGGGGTGGGGGATTTTTTCGATGGCTGCTTGACACGTTCCTCACTTTCCCCGGTGAGGGGGGATTGATCCACCGCCATACGGCCGTACAGAATTTCTCCGTCGGCGGGGACCGTCATGCCGCCGGATAGCAGGATGACATCGCCTACCACGATTTCCGACTGACGGATCTGCTGTGCCGCTCCTTCCCGACGGACGGTGACAGTCACATCGTCTGTCTTTTCGCACAGGGCATCAAAAGCCTCCGCGCTGCTGAATTCCGACAATGTGGATACCAGGGTGGAGATCAGCACAGCGGCAGCAATACCGCCGCATTCCAGCCAGTTCACCCGCCCCAGGGTGAGAAGGATATTCACACCGAGCGCTCCCAAAAGAATCCGTATAATGGGATCGTTGAAATTGCGGAAGAACTGCTTCAGAAAGCCGTCCCGCTTCCGTTTCGTCAGGGTGTTGGCTCCAAAATCCCGGCGGGAGCGAAGAACTTCTTCCTCGCTCAGTCCCAGGGAAAGATTGTACCGCACCGATGGCGGCGATGTATCCTTTTCGGGATTGCTTATGTGCGTGCGTGTCCGTTTTGCCTGATCCATTCCGTGTCCCGTCCTTACTGATTTACATACACCACACTATATGCGGCATCGGGAGGATTTAGTAGCACGGGACAAATCCGCCGCATAGGCTGTTGACAGGGAAACCGAATTTATGACGGGGAAGGACGGGTCTGTTATGATGCAGATGTCGGATCGTTACGTGCCGCTGAGCGGAAGTTATAAGGCGGCCTATTTTGCGGGAGCCAATACGGGGGAGGGGTTTGTCAGCGCCTATCCCGACTGGATACGCGAGGAGGAATGTCATCGGGTATTCATCATCAAGGGCGGAAGCGGCACGGGGAAAAGCTCGATCATCAAAGCCTGCGCCGCAACCGCTGAGGAGGCGGGGGCAGGGGTTGTTTTGTTGCTTTGCTCTTCCGATCCCACCTCGGCGGATGCGGTGATTCTGGAAGGGAAGAACGGCCGCCGGATCGCCATTTTGGACGGCACAGCTCCTCATACGGCAGATCCGGAACTGCCCGGCGCGGTGGGAGAGATCGTGGATGTGGGGCGGTATTGGGATCCGTCGGCTCTGGCCTATCATCGGGAAGAGATCACCCTGGCTCGGCACGGAAAGCAGAGAGCGTATCACAGGGCGTATCGGTATCTGGCCGCCATCCGGGAAGTGGAGGATGGGGCGAGATCCTGTCTGACGCCTTGCATTTTGCGAGAGAAGATGTACGCTGCCGTAAATCGGATACTGCCTGCTACTACGACCGATGCGACTTTTCGGGAGGAGATCCGCTATACCCACGCTTTGTCCATGAAAGGGGCGTATCGTCTGAACACGTTTGCGGGGGCGGATCGTACATGTTTTGTGACCGACGTATACGGCACGGGTGAATATTTCCTCTCTGCGGTGCGGGAGTGCGCCGCCCAACGCCGACTGGCGATGTACATATCCCCCTCCCCCATCGATCCCCGCCGGGTACAGGAGATCTGTCTGCCCCACGCCCGTATGCGGTTTTGTCTGAGTCCTTCAAAGACAAACCGGGCGGTGGAAGAAGGGGGACGGATCATCAACATGCTTCGGTTTATCGATCACACATCGCTTTCTGACTGCCGCGCCCGGCTTCGTTTTGCCAATGCGTGTGAGAGGATGCTGACAGACGGCGCTTTGCAGGCACTGCGGGATGCCGGGGAAGAGCATTTTCGGCTGGAGGAAATCTACAAATCCGCCATGGATTTCCGGGGCGTGGAGGCAGAAACCCACCGTTTGTGCGCCTATGTGAGAGAAGCACTGCAATAACAAAACCCAGCCGGCTGATCCAGTCGGCTGGGTTTGCGTTTATATGGAGTAATTGATTTCTGCGTCGCGGATGCTGTATTTGTCGATCTCCTCGCGGTTGATCTCTACCTCGGGAAGAAGTGTGTCCAGATACCCGCGGAAATCCGCGTTTTTGGCATCGCTCTCAAAGGTGGAGAAGAAATCGGCGTTTTCCGTATTCTTGTAGGGGGCCGGATCCATTTCCATCCGGATCAGGAAGTGGGTGCCGTAATCGCTTTCCACTTTGACGGATTCACCCATCTGGAGCGTGAATGCGGCTTCCACCACCTCGGGGATGAAGTTGGTTTCCCGGGTCAGGTAATATCCGTTTTTGTAGAAGGTGTCCTCGGAGTATTCTTTATAAACCTCTTCCGCGTCCCGTCCGGCGGCCAGATCTGCCTCGATTTTGGCTACCGTAGCCGCTTTGGCCTCGGCTTCGTCGGCCGTCAGTTCCCGCATCATCAGCGTGCCGTCATCGTTGTACCGATAATTTCCGCTGTCATCCGTTTCGTACACATACGCATCGTTGATGTAGATGTGACGAACCCGCACGTAATTCTCCAGGTAATACGCCTCCAACTGCTCCTCGCTCAGCGCCCGGTCACCGCCTTTTGCATACAGCATCTGGAACAGAAGACTTGCCTGTTTTTCATAGCGGTAGATATCCCGCAGCATATCTGTGTTGATGCCCAGCTTGGCCAGTTCCTGATTGAAGACGGTTTTCGAGCCGCCGCCTCGCTCCTGGATCAGATCGTCGATGTAGGCGTCGATCTCATCCTCCGCGGATGCGGGCAGGCGCAATCCCTTTTCCCGGAACAGCTCCATGCAGACCAGCGTGCGTTTTACGTTGTCCTGCACCGCTTCATTCAGATATTCCTCGGCGGTAACGTCATCGTACAGAACGGAGTCCCAGAACGCGTCCGAGTCTGTCATGTCGGAGTAGGTGTACAGAAACGTACCCTTGTAAGAGGAAAGCCAGTAGCGGTACATATTGGCGGTGATGTGGGATTTGCCGTACTGCATCACATCCACCGTGTCGGCGGCGCAGCTGCAACACAAAGTCAGAAGTACAAGCGCCAGAAACAGCGCGATCCATCTTTTCATCACGAAAAAATCCTTTCGGTTAGTAAAGAACAGTATACGACGGAATTCCCCTAAAATCAAGGGGATCCGTTAACGGAATTGTATATATTTCGTTAAAAGCTCCGTGGCGAAATCCACAGCGCGCGCGCCTTTTTTCATCCGGCAGACCACGGCACTCTCCCCACCCAGGGACATACGGATCTGGGCGGCAGGGAAAGCGTTTGCCAAAGCGGTCAGCGCATTGGGATTTATCGTTTCCGGCACCAGACGAAGCACGCCGTCCCGCTCCTCGATCTTTTTCATGCCGGCCTTGGCGCCCAGGGCACGGAGGTGAGCGATCTTGCACAGATTGACCGAGGCGGCAGGCGGCTCACCGAAGCGGTCGCACAGCTCATCCAGAATATCTTCGTAATCCTCGTATTCCTCGATCCGGGCGATTTTGCGGTACATTTCCATTCGCTGAGGCGCCGCGGGAATATAGGATTTGGACAGATAGGCGTCACAGCGAATGTCCACGCCGCACTCGGTGCGGGGGGAGGAGGTCTCGCCCTGCTCCTCCAACACCGCTTCATTCAGCAGTTTTACGTACATATCGTATCCCACGGCTTCCATGTGGCCGTGCTGCTGGGCTCCCAGAAGATTGCCCGCGCCCCGGATCTCCAGATCACGGAGGGCGATCTTGAATCCGGCACCGAAGGCGGCGTATTCCTTGATGGCGGAAAGCCGCTTTTCCGCGATCTCCGTCAGCTGCTTCTGCTTCGGATAGGTAAGGAACGCATAGGCACGTCGGCTGGAGCGTCCCACCCGTCCGCGGATCTGATGCAGCTGGGAAAGGCCGTACCGATCGGCGTTTTCGATGATCAAAGTGTTGGCGTTGGGTACGTCAATGCCCGTTTCAATGATGGTGGTGGATACGAGAATGTCGATCTCGCCCTTCACCAAATCGGCCCAGATCTCCTCGAGTTCATCCCGTTCCATCCGTCCGTGGGCGGTGGCCACCCGTGCCTCCGGCAGGGAACGGGCAATTTTCGCGGCGGTTTCGTATACGGATTCGATGCGGTTTTTCAGATAGAATACCTGTCCGCCACGTCGCATTTCCCGGCGCATGGCTTCCAGAAGGATGCCGTCGTCATGTTCCAGAACATAGGTCTGGACCGGGGATCGCATGCCGGGGGCTTCTTCCAGCACGCTCATATCCACGATGCCGCCCATGGCCATATTCAGCGTACGGGGAATCGGGGTGGCCGTCAACGTCAGCACATCCACGTCGGGGGCGATCTGCTTCAGTTTTTCCTTTTGCTCCACGCCGAAACGCTGTTCCTCGTCCACGATGATCAGCCCCAGATTGGAAAAAGTCACGTCCTTGGAGATCAGTCGGTGGGTGCCGATAATGATGTCTGTATCTCCCCGGCGCAGTTTTCGAAGGGAGGCGGCCTGCTGAGTAGGTGTACGGAAACGGGACAGCATATCCACCTCTACGGGGAAGCCGCGCAAACGGCTCTGGAAGGTCTGCAGATGCTGGAATGCCAGAATGGTGGTGGGTACCAGCACCGCTACCTGATAGCCGCTCATCACCGCCTTGAAGGCGGCGCGGAGTGCTACCTCTGTTTTTCCGTAGCCTACGTCGCCGCAGAGCAGACGATCCATGGGGTAGGAGGCCTCCATATCCCGACGGATGTCGGCGATGGCAGCACTCTGTCCCTCCGTTTCCTCGTACTCAAAGGAGTCCGCGAACTGGCGGCACAGATCGTCATCGGGATCGAAGGCGATGCCTTTCGTTCTCTTGCGCTTGGCGTACAGGGCGATCAGCTCCTTGGCCATTTCCCTGGTGGCGGCCTTGGCCTTTGCCTTGGTGCGGTTCCAGTCGGCGCCGCCCATTTTGGACAGTTTTACCGCACCGCTGTCCGCACCGGCACCGATGTACTTGGATACCATGTCCAGCTGATCCACAGGCAAAAATAATTTATCCGTGCCCGCGTAGTGGATGGTGATATAATCTCTCGTGGTTCCGTCCACGGTGATGTTTTCAATGCCCGTATACTGGCCGATGCCATACACGGTATGGACCACCAGATCCCCGATCTCCAGATCGGCATAGGAGAGGATCGCCTCGGTGGCTTTCTTTTTCGTTCCCGGCTTGCGTCGACGGATCTGTCCTCCCGCCCGATGCGCAGAGGAGAAATTGAGAAGTGCGAATTTGGGGGAGAGCAAATCAAATCCGCCGGAGAATTCACCGTGCAGCACAGCGACGGGGAACATTTTTCCCGTGGCGGCAAAGAAATCTTCCCCCGCTCCGTCTGCCGGGGCGGCGGTGTATCCTTCCTCTGCCAACGATCGGAGTACTTCCTTCTGCTCCGGTTCGGTGGCGCACAGGATGGCGGTTTTGTATCCGTTTTTCAGATAGTTATCCAGATCTTCTCTGAGAAGCGCCATGTTTCCGGTATAAGCGGGGATATGGCTGGCGGAGAAATTGTACGTATTGGAGGACAGCCCACCGGCGGTGAAGGCGTCCATATACACCGTGGGCATGACGGATGCTGCCGCCGTGACGGTATCCCACTCCCGCAGGTATCCCCGATTCTGCTTGACGGAGAACAATTCTCCCGCCTCCAGCATGTCGGTGATGCTCTGGGAAACCAACGTGGCACAGGCCTCCGCCTTATGCTCGCAGTTCTGGGGGGAGCGAATGATCATCATGCCGCGGAAATAATCCATCAGGCACGTGCCCTCCGGGTAGATCATGGGCAGGTATTTGTCCGCGAAATCCACATCCAGTCCGTTTTTGATCACAGACAATTCTCCGCTCAGCACTTCGGCCGCCCGGGAAGAATCCCCCTCGGTGGCGCCCAGTTTTTTGATCTGCCGGCGAAGAGCGTTTTCCAGAATAGCGCGCATTTCCGCGGAAACAATCACTTCCCGGGCAGGCGGGATGCGAATCTTTCCGTCCACCGGATCGGTGAATCGTTGGGTTTGCACATCAAAGGTGCCGATGCGGTCGATTTCGTCACCGAACAATTCGATCCGGTACGGGGAGGCGGCGGGGGGATAAATATCCACAATGCCGCCGCGGACAGCAAACTGTCCCGGGCCTTCCACCAATTCCCCTCGGGTATATCCGGAGGCGGCCAGCGCGGCGGCCAGCTTTTCCGTATCGATGCGGGAGTTGGCATCCACGGTTACCGTCAGGGAGGCAAGCAGGTTTTCCGGCAGGGTGATCTGCAAAGCCGCTTCCGGCGTGGCAGTGATGATCAGCGGCTCTGCATCAAAGAGAAGAGAGGACAGCACTCGCAGGCGCTGATGCTCGTAATCGTGGGAGGCGGTGATGTTATTGAAATTGTAATCTCTGGCGGGATACTGCAAGGCGGGAAAACCGGCCGCAGACAAAAGGGAGGCCGTTGCCGCCGCATCCTTCTCCTCCGGGGTGAGGATCAGAATGCACTGATCCCGGAAATCCTCCACCAGAGCGGGCAGAAAGATGTCCGCCGCCCCATCGGATAATCCGGTGGCCGTTATGGGGCGATATCGTCCCGTGTGCAAAGCGGAACGGATGGCACCCGCCATAGTGCTGTATTCCCGTCCGGCACGGAATACAGAGGTGAGAAGCGTATAATTCATATATTATTCTCCGTCGGCCCGGTGTCCGTTGCACAGACCCATGGCCCCGTCCATGTTTCCTTCAAATACCATTCGGATGGCATCCGCAATGCAGGGAAAACAGCCCTCCAGCCGTTTTTTATCCTCGGCGCTCAACGTCCCCAGAACCCATGCGGCCAGATCGTACTGGGGATTGGGCTTTTGTCCCACGCCGAATCGGATGCGGGGGAACTGGTCGCTTCCCAGGCGGGCGATTATGCTTTTCAGTCCGTTTTGTCCGCCGTGAGATCCGCTCCGGCGAAGACGCATCCGGCCTGTGTCCTGGCATACGTCATCCACCAGAATCAAAATATTTTCCGGCGGAATTTTATAAAAGGATGCTGCCTCTGCGATGGAATCCCCGGACAGATTCATAAACGTCTGGGGCTTCATCAGAAGCACCCGGTGCTCACCGATCCGTGCCTCGCCGCACAAAGCCTTGAATTTCAGACGGCTTACGTCTGCTCCCAGCTTGGCGGAAAGATAATCCAACGCCATAAAACCCGCATTGTGACGGGTTTTTGCATATTCCGCGCCGGGGTTTCCCAATCCGGCAACGATGTGGGTGGGCGGGGCGGAAGCAGTGGTGTTTTGCTTTGAAATCTGCTTGAACAAATCAAAAATATCAGCCATAATATCCTTCCTCGGAGAACGCACAAAAAGCAGCAAAACCCGCATGGTGGGGGGTGCTGCTGACGGCGATGTATTCTGTTTTCTTGCATCTCGGCTGTGACGCCGCGGATGGCTCGGGTATATGGTAAGCGAAACGTGCGATCCATG
>JAZSCY010000108.1:0-3316 GCA_045530875.1 Eubacteriales bacterium | reverse complement strand
ACATATTCGAAGGATGGGGAAAGTATGACGGATCAGGGCTTCTCGTTTGCGTGAACGTCTACGCTCTTGATCGCGGATTTGCGGAAACGGATTTTTGTCTGATCGCGGCTGGTGGAAATAACAACCGTCTCGCCGGTGATGGAAACAATTTCGCCGATCACGCCGCCGATGGTGGTGATTTCATCGCCCACAGCCAGATTGTCCAGCATGTTTGCGGTTTCCTTTTCTTGCTTTTTCTGGGGTCTGACCACGAAGAAATACATGACAGCCAGCATGATGACAACCATCAGAATGGTGGAAAGAGCGGTCATGGAAGTAGGAGCAGTAGCTGCATCCAGAAGAATGAGATTCATAAATGTACCTCCGATACGTATTTTCTATATTATACCGAATTGTGCAGGGATTTACAAGTCCATTTTGAAGATTATTTTTCAAAAAAAGGGGTTGACAGACGGTGGGGACGAAGTTATAATATAACTGTACTACTACAGATGGTACACTTGGAGGTGATAGGATGAGCATGATCACGATTGATTATCGGGATCGGAAATTGATTTATGAACAACTGATCGATAACGTGAAAGCACTGATTTTGCGCGGCGACTTGAAGAAGGACGATTTTCTGCCCTCGGTCCGCTCGCTGGCCAAAGAACTTGGTATCAATCCCAACACCATACAAAAAGCGTATGCCGAATTAGAGCGGCAGGGAATCATTGCCTCCCTCTCTGGCCGCGGCAGTGTGGTGATTCTGGACGGAAGTGAGATTGCCTCAGCGGGGAAGGAATCCCTGCGGGGCGAGATGACTGCCCTTGCTTCCAAGGCACGGACTTTGCATATGACGAGGGAGGAGTTTTTAGCGTGTGCCGCATCCATCTGGCAGGCGGTGCAGACGGATACAGGAAAGGGGACAGAGCAGAATGATTAAAATTGAGTCGGCTACAAAATATTTTACGGATGTGTGCAGCCTGGACGCAGTCACTATGCGTATACCGGACGGCTCCATCTTCGGCCTGATCGGATCCAACGGATCGGGCAAATCCACGCTGCTGCGTGTTATGAGCGGAATATTCGACTTGGATAAGGGATGCGTTTTGTACGACGGATTCAACATCTGGGAGAACACGGAGCAAAAAGCGAAACTGGTGTATCTGTCCGATGAACCCTATTTCTTGCCCCATTCCTCCATCCGGGAAATGCGGGATCTGTATCGAAGCCTGTATCCTACCTTCAGTGATGCAAAATTTGAGCAGATCCTGAAAGTGTTGGGCCTGCCGGAGCATCGGAAGATCAACACCTTCTCCAAAGGGATGCAGAAGCAGACATCGGTGCTGCTTGGATTGTCGGTTTGCCCCCAATATCTGTTCTGTGATGAGACCTTTGACGGACTGGATCCGGTCATGCGCCATCTGGTCAAGCGGATCCTTATGGAGGATATTGCCGAGCGGGGAACTACCGTGGTGATCGCATCCCACAACCTCAGAGAACTGGAGGACGTGTGCGACCATATCGCTCTGCTTCACAAAGGAAAACTCCTGTTCCAGCGGGATTTGGACGATATGAAACTGAATATTCAGAAGATTCAGGCAGTATTCACCGACGAGGGCGCGGAGGAGAAACTGCGCAAGTTGCCTCTGCTTAATCTGGAGCGCCGGGGCAGTATGTACACCATCGTTGCCCGCGGTACCCGTGACGAACTGGAGTGTGAGTTGCAAAAGTTGCATCCGCAGTTCTGCGAGTGTATTCCTCTCACCTTGGAGGAGATATTTATATCGGAAATGGAGGAGAATGGGTATGACTTCCACGACATCCTCGCCTAAGAGAAGAAACACGGCATCCCGCAATTATTTTTCGTTTCTTTTGAAGCAAAATTGGCCCGTGCTGATCACCAATGCGGTGATCCTGGTGCTTCTGAATGTCATCACATTATATATGGACATCACCGAAACGGAAGCCATGTTTTCCAGCCACGAGAGCATGATCCGCTCCATGCAGGAGTTTGCCCGCGTCATGCGCGCCATCAATATCCTGGTGTCCTCCTGTCTGGCTGTGGTGTGGGGATGCGGCTGTATGAGTTACCTCAACTCCAAAAGCAATATCCAGTTTTATCACAGCATTCCGAAAACCCGTATTTCCTTGTACATAAGCGAATCTCTGGCAAAATTCCTTTGCTATCTGATTCCTATGTGCCTGGCGGTGGGACTGTCCGTGATCATTATGGGCATTCACCGGGAATGGAATATGTCCGTGATCGGGATTCAACTGAGCGGACTGATCTGTTCCGTTGTATATTTCCTTCTGTACTTCTGTATCATGGTGTTTGCCGCCTCCTTTACCGGCACCGCCTTCGCCCGCATCATGAACGCGGGATTGGTTGTTTTTCTTCCGACAGCGATCGTATTGTGCCTGACGTATATCTGGAGTTACAACGCAGTGTATTCCGTCCATACATGGGCGACGGAATGGGCGGGAGATATTCTCATGCCGATGCGTACGCTGATGGTGGCTGTGGAAGAAAACACAAATGTGCTGGGTGAGTTAATTCTTGCGCTCGTTGTAGGATTGGTGTTCTGGGCGCTGGGGCTGGTGATCTACCGTTTCCGCAAGAGTGAATTGAGCGGTACTCCTGTGATCTCCAAAGCAGCTGCGGCGGTGATCAAATACACCTGCATGTTCTGCGGCGCGGTGGTCGGCGGTATCTTTTTTGAAGCCATCGCAGGAGGGGACGGCTGGTTCATCTGCGGTGCTCTCATCGGTGCACTTCTGTGCATGATGCTGATCAACACTATCCTGACCAAATCGGCCAAGCAGATGTTCCGCGGTCTTCCTGGCTTTGGCGCATTCTGCGGAATATTCCTGGCAGTATTCGTGCTGTTCGGTGTGGATCTGGTGGGCATGGATGGGTACGTTCCCCATGCCGCCGGGATCAAGTACATCACCGTGTCGACCGGCAATACCACGTTCCGCATGGAAGACCGGGAAGATATCGAGAACCTGAGCGACGCAGTGCGGGAATACATCAAGGCCAATCCTACAAGGGAAAGATACCGCAGTGTCAGTGCCATCGAGATCATAGAAAAAGAGCGCACCGAGCTGGCGATATCGGCGACGTACGATGGTGAGATGGTCTATTCCTACAAGAGTGTCAGCAATTCCTTCTCCTACATGCAGATCCGGTTTGTCACACGGATTGGATTTATCTATGAAAAATCCATCACCATCTATCCGGCAAACACCGGCGAGGAGGGCGCAAAACTACTCACCGCCCTTGCGGATGCACAGGGGTTTGCGGATGCTTATTTTGATCGCGTGCCATCGG
>JAZSCY010000278.1:0-2702 GCA_045530875.1 Eubacteriales bacterium | reverse complement strand
ACATTTGTGTGCATTCAGCCGACTGTACAGTTTACAGAGGGACATGGATGGTAGCAAATCCGATTATATTTTTGCAACGGAATTATTATATCATACCATGGAAATAAATGCAATATTTTTGTGTGTATTGTCACTCGTTTTTTGCAAAAAATGTGGTGAAAAAACCGGGATGTGTTTTGTGAAAAAACACAAAAAACCGGATATCTGTCCGTGCAAATATCCGGTATCGGTGTATATTAAAAGAAGTTACGCTCAGGACAGAAAAGGAGTATCTGTTTCTCCCGCAAAAAACGCATTCAGCTGTTTTTTCTCTTCTTCGTCGGTGATCAGACGGGGCTGCCAGTGATCTTCGTAGACGTAGCAGGGAATCAGCAAAACATCTTGCTGCAGCGCACCGGCTTCATCCCGGGACAGCACCACCCGCAAAAGCGCGGTGGCATTCTGATGATACAGGGCAGAACCGTCCAAAGCCGTGCCCAGCGAATAGGCGATGGTGACATCTCCGTACTGTTCCACAGGCCGCAGAACGCCGTTTCCGCATCCGACGATCAGCGAAGCGCCGGCATCCGCAAAGGAGCGCAGGGAGGTTTTCAGCCACTCCTCCGGCGTGTGTGAGTCATTGTCACCGCCCCAGAAATAGACGATCACGTATTCTGATGAATCTTTTGCCTGGCGGATGAGGTCCAGATCGTCTGCAATACTGACGTTGGTCTCCAACTGCAGACATACGATGGCAATACGGATGCCCGCATCCTCAAAATGGACGATCTGCCCGTGCTCCGCGTATCGGAGACCGGCCGCCTCAATAGATGCTTTTGTGTCCTCCAGGACAGAGGGTTCATATTCATTCAAAAGCGGTGATGCCAAGGACAGAAAACCGATGGATCCGGCCTTGAAAATGTTCACCTGGGAAGCAGGCGCCGCACAGCCGGACACAGAGGAGGCATCCCCGTCCGTGAAGATACAGTTGTTCGATGCTACCGTTAAGTCGTCCGTGGAAAGCAGGGATTTTAACTCGGAGAAGAAATACTCGTCGCCCGCTTGCTTTGCCAGTGCATTCAGTGAGCCGAAGGAATCGGTGCCCAAAGGACTGCCGGGGGCGCACTCACCCAAAAATGTCAGTACAAAAGATGTGTCCGGTGCGGGAGTGACGGGAGTTGTCTCTGCCGGTTCACTCTCGAGGGGCGGTTCTGTGGTGACGGGCGTAGTATCCGGCGGGGGTGTTTCCACGGAGATGGATGTATCCGTGGGATTTTCCAGCACATCGGCAGTGGGAGGATCAAGCGGGATGGTGTCCAGAACCACAGCGATGGTAACCGCGGCTGCCAGCGAAGCGAGGATTCCCCAGAGTTTACGGCGTTGATCCGTAGTATAATTCATGGATATACCTCAAGAATATATTTGTACAATTATACCACGCTTGTATAAAAATTGCAACGGTTTTGCCTAAAAAAGTGCTGTTTTGCCCCTTTGAGTGGGGGATGACGCCCAAAATCAGGGACTTTCAGGGGGCAGAAACAAGGGACGGAGCTGTCTTCCTTCCATCATAGAATCATAAGCCTCCGCAAGAAGACGGAAATCGGCTACCAGAGAATGGGGCTTGTTTTTCGGGTCATCCTGCCGCATGGGAACAAAATATACATTCTTTTTCCCGAGAAGTGTTGCCAGGTTGGAAAGATTTCCGCTCAACCCGTCGTTGGTCGCCAAGGCAATAAGCAGCGGTTTGGTTGTGCGCATGTGAGCCTTTGCAGCCATGCATACGGTGGTGTCTGTGATGCCTTGCGCTATCTTCGCCAGGGTGTTTCCGGTGCACGGCGATATAATCAGCGCATCCAAGGGAGTGTGCGGCCCCAGCGGCTCCGCTTCTTTTATGGACAATACGGGATTTTTTCCGGTAATAGCGGTGAGCGAATCGATCAGATCCCCGCATCGGCCGAATCGGGTATCGGTGCCGGCCGCTGTTTCGCTTACTATGGGAAGCACATCCATCCCGTCACGCACCAACTGCCGCAGTACTTCCAACGATTTCTGATGGGTGCAGAAGGAGCCGCACAGTGCATATCCGATCACGGTGAAATGCCTCCTTCCTGCCGGAGAATCTTATCAATGGATTCAAACAGGATCCGCCCCGCCGTGCAGGGAGTCACCTTACCGGGCAAAGACGGGGCACGCAGTATTTTTTGCGTGCATTGTTTCTGAGTGCGTGCGTCTATGCATCCAGGGGCGGATGCCAGTTCAATGATGGGAATGGCGGGAGGCAGCATTTTCAGTACATCCGCTGTAAGGACTGGCACAGGTATAGTGTTGAATATCACATCAGCCGCCACCGGTGCTGCCAGGTATTCCGCCAGAGGACAGGCCGTATAGCCGGATATGTGGGCCGTGGCCAGATCTTTTTCACTGCGGGCGACAACGCTTACCTTGGCCCCCAGACCGGCGAGTACATGGGCCAGCCGTTTTCCGATCCGCCCGTAGCCGAGGATCGTGCAGTCGGATGCAAACAGCGTGACGGGCAACTCCCGCATAGCGATCGCCACCGCACCCTCCGCGGTGGGAACGGCGTTTTTGATCTGTACCTCCTCGGAATCGTAATAATCGATCAGTCGGATATTGTTGTCCCGCGCCATGTTGCGCAAAACGTCCCCCGGCTTTCCCGCCAGCAGAAGCGCATCTTTCGGCACAATCTCCATTAGATGGGTCAG
>JAZSCY010000254.1:0-14984 GCA_045530875.1 Eubacteriales bacterium | reverse complement strand
TTCTTTTCCATTTATTATTTCAAAAATCGGTGCAGCGTTTCTGCATCCTCAAGGAACTGCCTCTGGGATCCGTCACAGACAAATTCCATCAGCATAGCATGATCCCTTGGGCTTCCCCTCAGAATCTCGATATACTCCCGCCAGATCCGCTCATGCTGCGCCAGGGGATACTTTTCCTTGCCCTCCCACGCAAACACATGGACATGGGAAAGGTACGGAAGCACCGCGCGCAGTGCCGCCAGATTGTACGCCTCATCCTTGAACTGATTGGGCTGCCAATACAGGCGCAGGCTGTCGTGGGCAACCTCATCCACCAGCCGCCGGGCGGATTCATAATGATCCGTCAGCGTGCCCGGATGGAATTCCAGAGATACCGTCATCCCCGCCTCGGCGCAAGCTTTCGCACAGGCACGGATGGAATCAGCCACAGCGGCGCGATTCTCCTCCTCGGCACTGCCCTTCTGCCCCGCCCAGATGCGGATGTTCGGTGCGCCCAATGCCTTCGCTGCTGTGACAACATCGGCGAAGGATGCGGGATCGGAATACCCCGCCTTAAAATAGGATCCGTAGGACACCGTGCGCAGACGGGCGGCGCAAGTCATCTGCCCCACCCGGGCCGCATGATCGGGATCCTCTACGGGAACGTGGACATCGCTTCCCCACTCCACGCCGTCCAATCCGGCCTGAGAGGCCAGCGAAAGGATTTGATCCGGCAAAAGGGGACGAAAAGTAACCGAAACCACACCTGTTGTGAGCATACGATCCTCCGATTCTATATCTTATGCTTCCGCAGAAAGCATTTCTTTCATGGAATAGAGTCCGGGCTTTGCCTCCGTCGCAAACAAAGCGGCACGGATCGCACCGGTAGCGAACACATCCCGGGAATAGGCGCTGTGGGAGATGCGGATGACTTCATCCGTTCCCGCAAAGATCACCTCATGCTCCCCGACGATGGTGCCGCCGCGGACGCTGTGGATGCCGATCTCCTCCGGCGCACGCTCCCGCCGCACGCTGTGACGGTCGTACACGTACTCGCTTTCCTCGCGTACTTCCCGTATGGCATCGGCCAGCATCAAAGCGGTGCCGCTGGGGGCATCCAGTTTCTTATTATGATGGGCTTCCACAATCTCCACGTTGTATTCCTCACCCAAAACGGCGGCTGCCCTCTGCACCAGATCCAGAAGCAGATTGATGCCCAGGGACATATTCCGGGAATACAAAACAGGGATACAGTCACCCGCCTCACGGATAGCGGAAACTTCCTCCTCCGTATGGCCGGTGGTGGCGATCACGACAGGGATATGCTTTGCCCGACAGAAGGCAAGCAGGGGGATCGCCGCAGTATGATGGGAGCAGTCGATGACAGCATCCGCCGCCTCCGTCACCATATCGATGGACGGATACACAGGGAAATCGCGCCGGGCGCCCACCGTCTCGGCGGCGATATCCACGCCGGCGATCACAGTACAGTCCTCCCGCTGGGCGATCCGCTGGATGATGGCAGACCCCAAACGGCCGCCGCATCCGCAAACAACAAATTTCTTCATTCTTGTATGTATCTACCCGCAGGCAGACTTCCTCTCTTTTTATGGAAATGGGATTACAGCAATCCGTTCTGGCGCATAGCCTCCGCCAGCTTAGCCCGGTTGGCCTCCTCCATCTCGCACAGCGGCAGACGCATCTCCTCGGAAGACAGGCCCATCATACCGCAGGCGGTCTTGACAGGAACGGGATTCACCTCGATAAAGAGGGCGTTGATGAGGGACAGCATCTTCAACTGCAAAGCGGCGGCGGATTTCACATCGCCGTCCAGCATGAAGCGGCACATATCGTGGGTTTCCTTCGGCATGACGTTGGACAAAACGGAGATGACGCCGCGGCCACCCAGAGACATGATCGGTACGATCTGATCGTCATTGCCGCTGTAGATAGCCAGGGTATCCGACAACTCCGCCGCGATGGTGGCGATGGCACTGAGACTGCCCGACGCCTCCTTCACAGCCACGATGCGCTCGTGCTTGGCCAATTCCGTATATACACTCATGGGGATATTCACACCGGTTCTGGACGGAACATTATACAGAATGATCGGCTTATCCGTTGCATCCGCCACGGCGGTAAAGGAACGGATCAATCCCTTGGGGGTGGCTTTGTTATAATACGGCGTAACCAGCAGAAGTCCGTCGCAGCCTACCTCGCAGGCATAGCGGGACAGAGAGATGGCATAATCCGTATCGTTGGAGCCGGTGCCCGCAATGATCGGCACACGGCCCGCCGCCCGCTCCACGGAATAGCGGATGCACTCCCGGTGCTCCTCATCCGTCAGAGTGGACGCCTCACCGGTAGTACCGCAGATGACCAGAGCATCCGCACCTCCGGCGATCTGCCAATCGATCAGACGACCGAATGTATCGTAATCCACACCGCCCGCATGGAACGGTGTAATCAGGGCGGTAGCTACGCCCTCAAAAATAACCTTCTTCTGAAATGTACCCATAATTGACCTCCCGAAATGAAACAAAAAATCGTATTTTTGTCCGGCATCCCCATGGATATAACAAAAACCGGCTTGAAAACCGGCTTTCTGTGTACTATAATATAGACATGACGCAAAGCGCATGCGTACCGATACACAGATAGCTCTCCACAACAGATCAGACTGAAGTGACAGTGCAGGTGCTTTCGCGCCTCTGCACCAGCCCCGCGGTATCCGAACCGCGCGAACTTCGGCATCCCTCGCCTTTCCCCGCCCGTGACCGGCATCGGACTGCCTGAGAGCGGATACTCATCGGAAATGCGCCTCTATCTTCATTTTATGCAGAAAACCCGCTTCTGCACACGGATATCATAACACATTTTACTACCCATGTCAAGAGCGATTTGCTCCCGGAAAGGACTTCTCTTTTATGATTAAAAATACACTCCCCGAAACCTCCCTGACCCTCTCCGATTTCGATTACGATCTGCCCGAATCCCAGATCGCCCAAACGCCCCTGGAGCCGAGAGATTCCTCCCGGCTGATGATCATCGACCGCACCTCGGACCAACTGGAGCACCGCATCTTCCGGGATATCGTGGACTATCTCCGTCCCGGCGACACGCTGGTCGTGAATGACACCCGCGTGATCCCCGCACGCATCATCGGCCATCGGGCCAAGAAGATGATGCCGGACGGCACCCGGGAAGACACCGAATCCACCGCACCGGTAGAACTGCTTCTTCTGAAGCAGCGGGAAAACGATGTATGGGAAGCCTTGGCCGGCCCCGGTAAACGGGCCAAGGTGGGAGACATTCTGGCCTTCGGCGACGGATTTCTGACGGCCGAGGTGGAAGACATTATCGAAGGCGGATGCCGCGTGGTCCGTTTCCGTGTAGACCGCACCGTTTGCGAAACCGTGTACGAAGCACTGCATAAACTGGGCTCCATGCCCCTGCCGCCCTACATCACGGAACATCTGGAAAATCCCGAGCGGTATCAGACCGTGTACGCCCGGCATGAAGGATCCGCCGCTGCCCCCACCGCGGGACTGCACTTCACCCCCGAGCTGATGGATCGGATCCGGGAGATGGGATGCGCCATCGTCCCCGTGCTCCTGCACGTGGGTCTGGGTACCTTCCGCCCGGTGAAGGAAGAAAAGCTGGCGGATCATGAAATGCACTCCGAGTACATCTGCGTAACGGAAGAAGCCGCCCGCATCATCAACGAGCGCCGCGCCGCCGGTGGTCGGATCATTGCCATCGGCACCACATCCTGCCGTGTTCTGGAAAGCGCCGCGGACGAAAACGGTATTCTCCATCCCGTTTCCGCGGACACGGGCATTTTCATCTATCCCGGATACCGCTTCAAAATCGTGGATGCCCTGCTCACCAATTTTCACCTTCCCAAGAGCACGCTGCTCATGCTGGTCTCCGCCCTCGGCGGTCGGGAAAGAATGCTGTCGGCCTACCGCACGGCGGTTACGGAAAAATACCGTTTCTTCTCCTTCGGGGACGCGATGCTGATTCAGTAACACCTTTCCAGGGGACACACCGCACGTGTGTCCCTATTTTTTTGCCTGAGATTGTGCAAATGTACATTATTCAAGGGAAAAACGGACTTTTTCCATTGACATTGCCTGCATCCTCTGCTACAATGCGCTTAAGCAGTATTCAATTTTGGAGGTATTCCATGAAACACCGCAAATGGCTCTCCCTGCTGTTGGCCGGTACCATGCTGTCTGCCAATCTGATTACTTTGGCCGGCTGTAACCCCGACACACCGGATACACCGATGGATTCCGGAACGGAGGCGGGCACAACGGAAGCCCCTGAGCCGGTCATTCCCCTACCCAAACTGGCCACGCTGACGCTGGATGACGGATATGAATTGACATTCGATCCCGAAACCACTTCCTATGAAGTCACCATTCCCGCCGGCAGACCCCGCGTTCCCCGCATCTCTGCCGCAGCGGCAGACGAGGGTGCGGAAGTCACGCTGTATCAGGCGGTGTTTCCGGAAGGCGTCACCGAAGCCATCGCCAAAGCGGAAGTGGAGCGGGGCGGTGTGCGTAACTCGTATATTGTCCGTTTCAAGAAAGATGCCTCCCTTGGCTTCCACCTTCAGTACGATGACCGGTACACCTTCACCCCCGCCTACACCTTGCAGGACGGTGAGACGTTCACCTTTGAAAGCTCCCATGCAGATGTAGTCGAGGTAGACGTGAATGGTCGGATCAAAGTCGCCGCCGTCAGCGAAAATCCCGTCACCGTCACAGCCAAGGTGAATGGCGACGTCAAGGATGCCCTGACCATTGACAAAACAGTGCGCGCGCCCATCAACATTTTCCTAGTCGTGGGTCAGTCCAACGCGGACGGAGCCTACAGCACCTCGCTCACTATGGATCAGGTACGCGCCTCCAGCACCCGCGCTCCCGTGGGGACTACATACTGTGTGGAAGGCTTAAGCCGTGTATATGATCTGTCTGTCGGCCGAAAAGGATTTGCGTCCCCCCTGGCCGCCCGCTGGTATGAACTAACCGGCGAAAAATCTCTGATGATCCAGACCGCCGTCAGCGGCACACCCATCGAACGCTGGGAGCCGGACGGAGATCTGTACAAGGCCACAGTACGCGCCTGCGAACGCATCTATAAGCAGTACACCGCCGAGGATGCGAAATTTGAGATTCTGCGTACCGCTTACTTCTGGTGTCAGGGTGAGACCGGCCAGATGTGGAGCTGGAAAAACGGCAAGTGGGATCCGTCCGGCAAGGATATCATGACGGGCGATGTGTACTATGAAAAGTACATGAGAATGCATGATGCATTTGTGAAGGATCTGCATGTGGAGATCGGCTCGATCCTTCTGGTTCGCTCCATCCCCCAGATCGCCAGCCGGCAGAGTCTGAAAAGTGAGTATTTCACTGACCTGGTAGCTCCCCGCGTAGCCCAGTACACCATTCACAACACCACCGATTCTTCACTGCTGATCTCCTCCCGTTTGGGTGAGATCGCACGTTCCGGGAAAGCCCCCGATAAAACCGCCCCCGGCTACAATTTGATGTTTGACGACAACGTCCACTACAATCAGGACGGATACAATCTGGCCGGTAAGGAAATGGCAGAAACCACCTTCGCATCCATCAGTGCTGCCGCCGATCGCACCCCGCAGAAGATCGACGTTCTTTCCAGCGACGGACGCACCCGCCTGCAGGACGGGGACACCATCACCGTAGATCGGGAGGACGGATATCAGTTGGCCGCCATCGTGCTGCCGTTGTACGCCAGAGATGCCAAACTGACCTATGCAGTAACCGAAAACGCAGAAAAATGCGCCGTGGATATGTACGGTAAGATCACCTTCGCCGACGACGCAGCCGACGGTGACACGGCCACCGTTGTGATCGCAAGCGAATCCGGTCTCAGTGTAACCCTCACCGCCGTGCTGGGCGAAGTATCCACCGAAGAAATCATCAAGAGCAAGGCGGTCACCTACCGCTGGGATTTTAACGATCTGAAGGAGTTCAACTCCTACAGCGATCTGACCCTGTCCGAGAAATCCCCCAAGGACGGCTACTACTTTGATAACGGATGCATTGTAACCACAGGCAACCAGACCGATTTCAAGATGGATCAGCCCTTTGTCCTCAGCGGAAGTCACGATTGGGACATCGAATGGCGCGGCAAGACCTTGGACAACTCCTGCCTCTTCGGCGCGGAATTCGACAAAAACAATTTTGTGTATCTGGCATACAAAGTGCCCCAGTTCAACAACTCCTTCCGAATCGTGGATAACAGCGGCACTGCCGGCATGATCTCCTACGGGAAATATGTACGGAAAGTGGCCGAGATGAACACATGGCGGGTTGAGTACAAGGCAGACACCAAGGGGATGACGCTCTTCTATTTCGACATGGAAACGAACGAATTCGTCACCGTGGGCACCTACACCTGGCCCAAGGATTATACGCTGTACATCACCAATCTCTTCGGACGCTACGGCAGCGATTCTGCCTTCTTCTGTCACAAAGGTACCATGGACTACATCGTGGTCAACGCAATAATTGAGGAATAATTTCTTTCACAATACACTATTCCTCCCGCAGGAAAAAACGATACACTTTTTTGGAGGTACAATATGAACTTCAGCAAATGGATTTCCCTGTTTCTGATCGGTGCCATGCTTCTCAGCTGCTGTGCGGTTTTGGCATCCTGCAACCATCCCGACACGCCGGATGTGCCGGATACGCCGAAGGACACCGATCCTGTTCCCGACACCGACACCGAACCCGTGGAGCCGGAAACGCCCTCCGTCCCGCTGCCGATGCTGGCATCACTGACGCTGGATGACGGCACGACGCTTGCTTTTGATCCCGCCACCACCTCCTACTCGATCACGCTTCCCGCCGGACGCCCCCGGGTTCCGCAGATCGCCGCTGCCGCCCAGGACGAGGGTGCGGAGGTAAAGATCTATCAGGCAGTATTCCCGGACACAGCCACCGAGGCGATCGCCCGCGTGGATATCACTCTGGGAGATTTGACAAACACCTATACCGTGACCATGAAGAAAGATGCTTCCCTGGGCTTCCACCTTCAGTACGATGACCGCTACACCTTCACGCCGGCTTACACCCTGCAGGAAGGCGAGACATTTACCTTTGTCTCCTCCAACGAAGAGGTTGCCTCGGTGACCGATGCGGGCGTGATCCAGATCAAGGCCTTGAGCACGGAGCCTGTAACCGTCACCGCAAAAGTGGGCGAGGAAGTCAAGGACACTTTCACCATCGACAAAACGGTTCGCGCACCCATCAACATTTTCCTGATCGTGGGCCAGTCCAACTCTGCCGGCACCTATGACTCCGGCCTGGCTACCGATATGGGTCTCAAGGCAGCCGCAAAGCCCCAAAAGGGCACGGTTTACTGTGCGGAAGGCGCTGGCCGCTCCTACGATCTGAGCCGTGGACGTGCCGGTTATGCCGCCGCGTTGGGGCAGAGATGGTATGAGTTGACCGGTGAAAAATCCATCGTGGTACAGACGGCTGTTGGCGGATCGGCCATCGAGCGTTGGGAAAAGAACGGGGATTTGTACCGAAATACCGTAGCCGCTTACAACAAACTTCTGAAGCAGTACACCGCTGAGGATGCCACCTTTGAATTGATCCGCACCGGTTACTTCTGGTGCCAGGGTGAAACCGCCCAGATGTGGACATGGAAAAACGGCGCCTGGGATCAGTCCGGCAGCTACATCATGACCGCGGACGATTACTATGCCCGCTTTATGAAGAATCACGAAAACTTTGTGAATGACATGAATGTGGAATTCGGCTCCATTCTGCTGGTTCGTGCCATCAAGCAGGTAGCCAGCCGGGAAAGCATCAAGAGCCAGTATCTGACCGATCTGGTAGCTCCCCGTGTTGCCCAGTACACCATTCACAACACCACCGATTCCTCCATCATCATCGCATCCCGTATCGGTGAGATCGCCCGCACCTCCACCGCGCCGGACAAGGATGCACCCGGCTTCGGATATATGGGACCGGAGAATCTTCACTATTCCCAGATAGGCTACAATGAGGCCGGCAAGGAAATGGCAGAAATGACCTTCGCAGTCCGCAGCGCTACTGCCGATCGCACCCCCGAGAAGATCGACGTTCTCTCCAGCGACGGACGCACCCGCCTGGCTGACGGAGACACCGTACAGGTAGATGCCTCCAAGGGATATCAGTTGGCCGCGATCGTGCTTCCTCTGTACGCAGACGATGCCAATCTGACGTTCTCCGTAACGGAAAACGCCGAGAACTGCTCCGTGGATATGTACGGCAAGATCACCTTCAAAGAAGGCACCGCCGTGGGTGAAACGGCAAAAATCGAGATCCGCAGCGAATCCGGCCTTACCTTCACTCTGAATGCCACGCTTATTCCGGCGGCAGGAGAGGAGACCATCCGGGCAAAAACCGTTACGTACCGCTGGGATTTCGACAATCTGATCGAGTCCAACGAATACAGCAATCTGTCCGTATCCGAGAGATCCACCGACCCCGCCTACACTTTTGAGGACGGATGCATCAAGCTCTCCGGCAGCAACACCGACTTTGCTCTGTCCCAGCCCTTCGTGCTCAGCGGCAAGCAGGACTGGAACATCGAATGGCGCGGACAGGCAGAGGACAACTCCTGCCTCTTCGGCTCGGATTTCAGCAGCAACAGCTTCATCTATCTGGCCTATGCCGTGCCCAGCTTCGGAAACTCCTTCCGCATGGTGGATGAGTCCGGCAACGTGTGCATGATCCCCTTCGGAAAATATCTGAGCAAGGTGACGGAAATGAGCACATGGCGCGTGGAATACAAGGCAGAAAACAAAACCATGACGCTGTACTACAAGAACGAGGACACCGGTGAATTGGAGAAGGTCAACTCACGGAAATGGGGCAAGGATCACACCTTCTATATCACCAACATGTTCGGCCGCTACAACAGCACCTCCGTTCTGGTTTGCTACAAAGGCACCGTGGACTACATCGTTGTGGACGCGCTGGTTGAAGAATAAGCATAATAAAAAAGACTGCAGCAGGACTGCAGTCTTTTTTATCAGGAGTAAAAATCGTGGCCGGCGATGGTCATCACGTATTCCCGGTTGTTGGGCACCCAGAAATTGGTGGACAATTCCGGGTTGAGGAAATACAGAATGCCCTCCGAGTACGTATACCCTTCCAGGCACAACTTGGCGGCAATGATCGCTTCCTCGTCCGGCTCGCAGTAGATGCTTCCGTTGGCGGTGGGGGTAAACTGAACGCCGTAATTGCGATCGAAAATCACCTCGTAGATCGTGCCGGGGAACTGCTCCGAGCGCACCCGGTTGAGCACCACGTTTCCCACGGCGATCTGACCGCCAAAAGGTTCTATCCCCGCCTCGGCAAAGATAATGCGGGACAGCCAGTACACAGATCCTTCATCGTAAAACTGATCGCCGGCGGTAAGAGGTGTATCCCCGCCCGTCACGTAGGCGGCAAATTCCTCCTCGCTCCAGCCCACATCGGCACCGAATATTTTCGCCGCCGCCCGCAGGGGAACATAGGCATAATCCTCCCCGGAGAACACACCCGTCGGGCACCACAGATATCGGCCGTTGGCGCAAATGTAGGCCGCTCCGTTGGGGACGGAAACATCAAATCCGTCCCCCCACACCGATGCGGTGTCGTTTTCTTCATTCCACGCCATATCGGCACAGCACAGCACATTGGCAAAGGTATTCATATCCACATAGGTGGTATCCTCATACAGCACAGCCCGGCCGGCATATTCCTCCCCGTTTACGTATACCCGCACGTACTCCGTTTCCGGACTGTCCGGGTTGGTGGGGATCGCCTGGGCTTCCACGCTCACGGAGGAAGCGGTGAGCAAGCAGGCAATCAACTCTGCCAACACAGCGATCTTCGTGTAGTTTTTGCATGCGTTTCGCATGAATTTCATGGTATCATCCTTCCTTCATGATTTGTTTTCTGTCCCGGAAACGCACCGATGGAGCGTTTCCTGAAACTCACAGTGTTGTGTACATTGTAGCATACACCCCACAAAGAAGCAACGCACAATATTTTCCACTCCGTTTCCGTTTGTTCACAATTATGATTTGACTTATCGGGGAAAGAATACTATAATTAGTGTGGTATACAGTTTGTATACGATTCCACTATTACGGAGAATGTATGTACGGTACACGAAAATCGCTTCGGCGGATCGCATGGGTCCTCGTGCTTTTGCTCCTTCTGCCGGGCTGCTCTCTTATTGTGATAAATAATCCCACCGCTGACGGATACGACACCCTGCCCGAGGACGGAGACGCGGTGACAATCCGTCCCGGCGAGGAGGATCTGCTTCCGCCCAAAGCGGGCAGTGAATCCGCAAACCGAGCCTATGCCAACGCCTATCTGCAGTCCGTTGCGGACAAAGGCTTCCGCTATGACGGAACTACTGTCTTTCTGTCTGCCCCGTACGAAAGCATCGTGGAGTCGGATGAGGTCTCGGATGTATGTTCAAGAGAACGGTACAACCGGAACCGGGCGGTGGAGGATGCATTGGACGTGCGCATCGCGGTGAGCAAAACCTCCGCCAATTCCCTGCTGGACAATCTGCAAGCCAGCATCCGGGCGGATGAATATTTTGCAGATCTGATCCTGCTGCAGCAAAAAGATATCGGTATTTTTGCCGCGTCCGACGTGCTGTTCAATCTGCGCAGCGCTCCGTATCTGGATCTGACACAGCCCTATTTTGATGCCTCCTCCGTAGCGGCTGCCACCGCGGGCAACAAAATCTACGGCGTGGCCGGTCCCGCTTCCTTTGAGGAGACCTCCCTCACGGCGATCTTCTTCAACCGGGATCTGATGGAAGCCTTTGAATTGGAGCTTCCCTATAAGCACGTATACGACGGAAGCTGGACATGGGATGTGTTCTTCCGCTACTGTGCCGCACTCAGCGATATAAACGGACGAGAAGGCACAACGCTTCGCTCCTTCTCCACCCAGTACGCCGCCAAAAATCTACCGGGCAACATCTTCCTTTCCTGCGGCGGAAAATTTGTAAATTCCAAATCCAGATCCACCCCCACCCTGGCGCTCAGCGAATCCGACAGTGCGCTTGCGGAGGTGATCACCCGTCTGTATTCCGATCCCCACGCCAACCGGGATGTATCCCAGGGCGTATCCCAGTTCCACAGCGGCAATTCCCTGTTCCTCATGGATCCTTTGTATCTGATGAGCTGGATGCCCAACAGCGAGCAGAACTGGGGCCTGCTTCCCTTGCCCAAATTTGACGAAAATCAAGCCGATTATATCACCTGCACCGACGACACCGCCCTCTTCTTCGCCATTCAGAAAAACAATGTTCATGCGGAGATGGCATCGGTGGTGCTGTCCGCCATGAATGCGGCATCCTACGGCGTTCTTACCGATGCCTATGTGGAACAAGCCATGAACGATCTTCTCAGGGACAACGATTCCGCCAATATGCTGGAAATCATTTCCCGATCCCGCACATACGATTTCGCTTTGGCATTCGGCCCCGCCAACACCAATCTGACCTCTGCCACCTTCGGCGGCATGAGCGATCTGGCGGACGGCACCGGCTTCTCCTCGATTTGCAAGCGAATCTCTGCCGCCGACAAGGAGTTGGCCGGCAAATATGCGGCAGACTGATTTTCCCTTTTATTATATGTTTTCTCATCCTGGATAAGAACTGTAAGGAGGTTTTCACTGTATGAGCATCGGCGATCTGAACAATGCCCTCACGCTGCTGGGCCGTTTGATGGATTCCCACCAGGCGATCACGCCCATTTACGAAAGCGCAGTGGGAAAGTCTCCCTTCCGCCCCTCCGCCATTCTGCAGCCCTTTGTGCGCTGTACCCCGGAGGAAGCGGGGATTTCTTCCCATCGGATCGCCGCATTTTTATCGGACATCGCGGCGGACGATACGTTGAATATGCACAGCATTCTGATTCTCAAGGACGGCCGGATGATCACCGAGGCCACCTTTGCGGATCAGAGCACAGATATCTGGAAAAGCACGTTTTCCGCCTGCAAAAGCATCACTTCCCTGGCCATCGGTTTTCTGTATGACGAGGGCCTTATCACCCCAGAGGATAAGCTGACCGATCTGTTCGACGACGTGATTCCTCCCCTTACCCGCATCGCGCTGCGGGAGGTGGCGGTGGAAAATCTTCTGTGCATGACCACCGGCGCGTCCTTCAACGAAGTGATGGCCATGACGGTGCCGGACTGGGTACGCGGATATTTCGGAGGAATCTTCAATCCCGGCTCTTTCTTTTACAACAGCCTGAACACCTATATCCTTTCCGCCATCGTGGAAAGAAAGACGGGCATGCATCTGAGTGACTATCTGAAACCCCGTCTGTTCGATCCGCTGGGCATCGACAACTATTACTGGGAGAAATGTCCCCGAGGCATAGACATTGGCGGATGGGGATTTTATATCCTTCCCGAGGATATGGCGAAGATCGGCCAGCTGGTACTCCAGCGAGGCATCTGGCAGGGCCGTCCGCTAATCTCCGAGGAATGGATCGACCGGGCTTCCCACACCCGCACTGACACGGGCTCGGTATCCGATTTGTTCGATTACGGCTATCAGATCTGGACATCGGAGGAAAACGATGCCTTTCTGTTCAACGGCATGATGGGGCAGAACGTCCTGGGATTCCGCCGCACCGGTATTCTTCTTGTGTCCAATGCCGGCAATGCGGAAATGTTCCAGACCAGCCATTATTTCACGCTGGCCAATCGGTATTTCGCCGAGGAGGAACCCTCCCCCGCTGTGCCTGCCGGGCCGGATCCTTTGCCGCCGGTACTGCACGCTATCCGTGAAAATCCGCCCGCTCCCACACCGGACCGCAAGCGGAAACGGTTCTCTTTGTTTGCCAGACGGCGTCCTGCTCCCCCCAGCACGGAGAATCTGCCTCCGGAGTGCGATCTTCTCTGTGGCATATCCTTCACCACAGAGGATGAAAACGCGCCGGCGATCTGCCTGCTTCCCTTGATCTGGCAGACGGTGCAGAACAATTACAGCACCGGTCTGCAGTCTATCTCCTTCATGAAAAGCGGCTCCGCCTTCTACATGACTTATGCGGAGGCCGGGGAAAGTTATCTGTTGCGCATCGGCTTCGGCTATCCTGCTGAGGCGGACGTAAGCATACACGGCACATCCTATCGGGTGCGGGTGCTGGGCAAATTCGTTTGCGATGAGGACGAAAATCCCTTGCTCTCCGTGCGAATCACCTTTGCGGAGACGCCCGTGACCCGGCATCTGAAACTGTATTACACGGGTGCCCATCCCCGTCTGTATCAGTCGGAAAAACCGGGCGGCGACTTCATTCTGCTTCTGACTATGGCCATGAAAACGGAATTGACCGTAGCCCCTATCATCGGCGGACATTTGAACAAAGTGGACAACGATTATATCAAATACCGGATCAACCGGCGGTTTGCGCCGGAGATTTCCCTGATCCCCTCAAAAATCATCCCTAAAAGAAAAAAACTCTACGAGGAATCGCAAAATGAACTATAACGGCTATCTGATTCTGACCGATATTGACGGCACGCTCACGCCCCGGGCCGGGGAGGTGTCTGCCGAAAATGCAGAAGCCATTGAATATTTCAAGGAAAACGGCGGTCTGTTTACCTTTGCCACCGGGCGCATGCCTGAATACCTGAGCCGTTTTCCCTTCCGCGCCAACGCTCCTATTGTCACCATCAACGGCACTTTGATCTGCGACGGCGAGGAAAACACACTCTGGCAAAAGCCCATGGCGGCAAAGGACTGCATCCCGGTGATCCGTCACATCCTGGATCGCTATCCCTGTGTGAAAACCGTACAGCGGTGCAGTCAGCATCCTGATCGCCTGGCCATCGATTTTCTTCCCCCGGAAGAAAGTCTTCTCACCTTTGAGGACGGATGCCCTACCTACAAAATCGTATTCATCTGCGAAGCAGAGAAGGATGCTTTGCTTTTGAGAAAAGATCTCACGGAGCACTTCGGCGACGCTTTTTCGTATGATAGAAGCTGGCCTGTGGGATTGGAAATGCACGATTCCGCCAGCGGCAAGGGAGCTTGCATAGATGTTCTGCGGCAGATGCTCCCCCATGTACATACGGTGATCACGGTTGGAGATTACGAAAACGATATCACCATGCTCCAGGCGGCGGATATTGGATGTGCTGTAGCCAACGCCATCCCCTCCGTCAAAGCCGTGGCGGATCGGGAGATCGTGCACTGCGACGATCATGCCATCGCCCACATCATTTACGATCTGATCCCTTCCCTTACCGGCCATGGAAACGTATAAGCTGATCCGATCCGATCGGCGCACCCTGTCCATGGAATTATCCCCTGAGGGGGAGCTGATTCTCCGGGCGCCCCGGCGGATGCCACTCTCCCAAATCGAGGGATTCATCGGATCCCATGAGACGTGGATTCGGGAGCACAGAGAAAAAAATCCGCCGTTGTGCGGATTTTGATCGGGAGCATTATTCCACGGAGGAGCAGATCGCGGATCTGATCGCCCGGGCGAAGAGAATCCTCCCGGCTAAAACGGAATATTGGGCGAAAGTTATGGGCGTCACACCAGCCGGCGTTCGCATCAGCCGGGCACAAAAACGATTCGGCAGCTGCTCGGCCACAGACCGCATCGCCTACAGCTATCGACTGATGGCCTATCCCGAGGAGGCCATCGACTACGTGGTGGTACACGAACTTGCTCACATACGCCACAAAAATCATTCCCCGGATTTTTACGCCTTTGTGGCCCGTTTTCTTCCGGATTACAAGCGGCGGGATGCCATTTTGAAACATAGGTAAGGATGGGAACATGGAACTGCGAGGAAAGAACACCACGCTTTGCTACATAGAACGGGACGGGGCCTACCTGATGCTCCACCGAACAAAAAAGGCAAACGACGAAAACCACGATAAGTGGATCGGAATCGGCGGAAAATTCGAGGCGTTTGAAT
>JAZSCY010000405.1:0-3532 GCA_045530875.1 Eubacteriales bacterium | reverse complement strand
TTTGCTACGGTGATGGTTACATCCTCGCCGTTGATGTTCCAATCCTTGGCGATACCGTCGGTGCAGTCGAATGCATCTGCCAGAACCGCTTCGGCGATCTCATCCCGGCCACGCAGGATAATATCCAGCAACTTTTCGCTTCCGGTGATGCCCACGCGGATGTGATCGGTTACGTTGAAGTCCGCATCCTTACGCATGGTCTGGATCTTGGAAATGATCTCTCTCACGAAACCTTCCTCGATCAACTCCGGTGTCAGGGTGGTGTTCAGAGCGATCACGATATCCCGCTCTGCCGCGGAGAAGTAGCCTTCCTTCTGCTGGATCTCGATGAGCAGATCTGCCTCGGTGAGGATCACTTCCTCCCCGTCGAAATCAAACTTCAAAGCACCGGTTGCGTCCAACTCCGCCTTGGCAGCGTTGCCGTCCAGCTCACTCAGAGCGCCTCGGATCTTGCCCAGCAGCTTGCCGTACTTGGGACCAACGGTCTTCAGCTGGGGCTTGAAGCTGTAGGAGGAGAAGGGGGATACATCGGCTACGAATTCCACATGCTTGATGTTCAATTCTTCCTCAACGATCTCGCGGTAGAAATCGCTGATCTCCCGCTCGCACTTCACGTACATATCGGACAGAGGCTGACGGTTCTTGATGTTGGATCCGTTGCGGGCGCTGCGTCCCAGAACAACCACACGCAGAACGAAGTCCATATCGGTCTCCAACTGGCGGTCGATAAAGGATGCGTCGGATTCGGGATAATCGCACAGGTGGATACTTTCGGGAGCATTTTCGTCCACGGTGCGTACCAGATTCTGATAAATATCCTCGGCCATGAAGGGGATCATGGGGGCGGATGCTTTGGCGATGGTGACCAGACAGGTGTACAGCGTCATGAACGCGGCGATCTTGTCCTCACTCATATCCTTGCCCCAGAAACGCTCACGGCAGCGGCGCACATACCAGTTGGACAACTCATCCACAAAGGTGGACAGAGATTTTGCTGCCTCGGGGATGCGGTAGTTTGCCAGATGATCGTCGGTCTCTGCCACGGTGGTGTGCAGGCGGGACAGAATGAAGCGATCCATAACGGTGAGGGAGCAATCCTTCAGGCTGTACTTGGTGGGATCGAAGGAGTCGATGTCTGCGTACAGAACCCAGAATGCGTAGGTGTTCCACAGAGTGCCCATGAACTTGCGCTGACCTTCCACAACGGCCTTGCCGTAGAAGCGATTGGGCAGCCAGGGGGCGGAATTGGTATAGAAGTACCAGCGGATCGCGTCGGCTCCGTAGGTGGAAAGAGCATCGAAGGGATCCACGGCGTTGCCCTTGGATTTGGACATCTTCTGTCCGTTTTCATCCTGCACGTGACCGAGAACGATGACGTTCTTGAAGGGCGCACGGTTGAAGAGCAGGGTGGAGATGGCAAGCAGGGAGTAGAACCATCCGCGGGTCTGATCCACTGCTTCGGAGATAAAGTCGGCGGGGAACTGTGTCTCAAATGCTTCGTGATTTTCAAAAGGATAGTGATGCTGTGCGAAGGGCATGGCACCGGAGTCAAACCAGCAGTCGATAACCTCGGGAACGCGGGTCATCTCGCCGCCGCACTGAGGACATTTCAACTTCACGGCATCCACATAGGGACGGTGCAACTCAATCTCATCAGGGCACTCGATGGCCATTTCCTTGAGTTCGGCGATGGAGCCGATGGCGTGACGGTGACCGCAGGAGCATTCCCAGATGTTCAGAGGCGTGCCCCAGTAACGGTTACGGCTGATACCCCAATCCTGTACGTTCTCCAGCCAGTCGCCAAAGCGGCCCTTGCCGATGGATTCGGGGATCCAGTTGATGGTGTTGTTGTTGCGGATCAGATCCTCACGAACCGCGGTCATCTTGATGAACCAGGATTCTCTTGCGTAGTAGATCAGGGGAGTGTCACAGCGCCAGCAGAAGGGATACTCATGCTCAAACTTGGGCGCGTCGAAGAGCAGACCGCGGCTTTCCAGATCGGTCAGTACCATGGGATCCGCTTTCTTCACGAATACGCCGGCGAAGGGAGTTTCCTCGGTCATATCACCCTTGGCGTCCACAAACTGCACGAAGGGAAGATCGTACTTGCGGCCTACGTTGGCGTCATCCGCACCGAAGGCGGGAGCGATGTGAACTACACCGGTACCGTCGGACATGGTGACATAGTTGTCGCAGGTCACATAGTGCGCTTTTTTGTGCTGCTTTTCGCAAACGGGGATGGAGCACTCGAACAGAGGCTCGTATTCCTTGTATTCCAGATCGGTGCCTTTGTACTCCTCAAGAATCTCGTAAGCGGGGGTGTCCTCGGTCTTCAGATTGCCAAGCACCGTATCCGCCAGAGCCTTTGCCAGATAGTAGGTGTAACCGTCTGCGGCCTTCACCTTGACGTAGATCTCATCGGGATTTACGCAGAGAGCCACGTTGGAGGGCAGAGTCCAGGGGGTGGTTGTCCATGCCAGAATGTAGGCATCCTCACCCTTTACCTTAAAGCGGGCGATGGCAGAGCGCTCTTTTACCGCCTTGTATCCCTGGGCTACCTCATGGGTGGACAGAGGCGTTCCGCAGCGGGGGCAGTAGGGCACGATCTTGAACCCCTTGTAGAGCAGATCCTTTTCCCAGATCTTCTTCAGCGCCCACCACTCGGACTCGATGTAATCGTTGTGATAGGTAACGTAGGGATGATCCATATCCGCCCAGAAACCGACGGTGCCGGAGAAATCCTCCCACATGCCCTTGTATTTCCAAACGCTCTCTTTACACTTGGTGATGAAGGGATCAATACCGTAGGTCTCAATCTGCTCCTTGCCGTCCAGGCCGAGCAGCTTCTCCACTTCCAACTCTACCGGCAGACCGTGGGTATCCCAGCCGGCCTTGCGGGGTACATCGTATCCCTTCATGCAGCGGTAGCGGGGGATCATGTCCTTGATAACACGGGTCAGAACGTGACCGATGTGGGGCTTGCCGTTGGCGGTCGGAGGACCGTCGTAGAAGGTGTAGCCGGGACGGCCTTCGCTCTGTGCGAGCTGCTGCTCGAAGATTTTGTTTTCCTGCCAGAACTTGAGGACTTCGCGTTCGCGTTCGACAAAGTTCAGGTTTGTCGATACCTTTTCATATAACATGGAACAACATCCTTTCTCAAAGTAACAATAAAAAAATCCCGCTTCGTCAACCGAAACAGGCGTCAGGAGTAATATCCCCGGGGAAAGTCCCCCAAGACAGAATCCGATGAGGAATCTGCCGCCGCATTCCTTGAAAGCAGAACGGATTCTGCTTTGGTTCAGACGCGCTTCTGTCACGTAGAAGAACCGGCGCAGCTTACAAAGCATCAAAGGGCGCACCTCTGATCCCGTTCAGCCTTGCAACTCGGAAGTGATCTTCTGTACATCCTGTTCTGCCGGATTCCACCATCGCCGGCTCTCTGTAAAAACACTGTGCGTACATACTCTCTTCGTCATCGTCTTTGGATATGAGATTTGGTATCATTATACCGCAAAATCACGATATTGTCAAG
>JAZSCY010000224.1:0-4533 GCA_045530875.1 Eubacteriales bacterium | reverse complement strand
TGTACGGGGATTGAATAAAAGGGCACCGCACGGTGTCCTTTTATTCACTTTTACTTAAAAATTTCACCGCCGCTTATATCCTGTTTCAGAACGGCTCTCTTGTCATGCCCGCTCGATGTGCTATAATAGAGATACAAAAGCGCTTTTGAATCTGACTAACGGAGAATATCCTACTATGAAAATCGGTTCCATCATCAAAAAACAGCGGCAGGCACGGGATCTGACCCAGGAGCAGCTGGCGGAATATCTGAATGTGTCCGTATCCGCCGTCTCCCAGTGGGAGAGCGGCAAAACCGTGCCGGATATTGCCACCATTCTGTCTTTGGCGAATTTCTTTTCTATCACTCTGGACGAATTGTTTGACCGAACATCCGGGGACAAGGAAAAAGCCATGGAGGAATACGACCGACTGGAGCGGGAATACGCCAATCGGGGTGAGGTGGTAAAGCTGGTGGCTTTGTGGCGGGAAGCCGTGCAGAAGTATCCCGGGGAGTTTCGGTGCTTGGATGGCCTGGCGCGTGCGCTGCATGAAGCGGTTTACAGCGGAGGAGACTCGGAGGAAATCGAGAACAACGCCAAGGAATGTGTGGCCATTGCCGAGCGGATTCTGCGGGACTGCACCGACAGCGATATACGAAATTCTGCTATTCAGCAGCTGGTGCACATGCACTCCCACAAGGATCTGTCCATCGCCAACGAAGAAAAGGCGGTGCAATACGCAAAGATGGCGGGAGGTATGTTTACCAGCCGCCAGAGACTGCTGGAACATGCCTATTTCACTGAGGAAAGCAAAGAGAAAAGACGCGCCGTCAAGCATCGGAACAACTTGAACTACATGGATCTTCTCACCATGAATCTGTACTACGGGCAGTATCCCACCGCAGAAGAGAAAATCCGGGCGTGCCGGGCCGCCCTCACTTTGTGGGAAACGCTGATCTACGACGGAAACTATCTGTTCTTCCACAGCCGGATCCAGGAAATCTATTCCAATATGGCGTGGGGCTATGCAAAACAGCAAAACCGGGAGGAAACGATCCAGGCGTTGAAGATGGCCCTGCATCACGCGAAATGCTATGATGAGTTGCCTGCGGGCGAACAGCATTACACCAGTGCGCTTGTAAATGCCGCCACAGACGACAAGGCTGGCTTCACCAAAAACTACACCGCGACGAATCAGCAAAACGTTCTGACCTTCATGAAACACAAATGCTTTGATTTCGTCCGCGACGATCCCGCTTTTGTTGAACTGGCGGAAGGTGGAAAATAATTGGACTAAAAAAGGACACCGAAGGGGTGCCTTCCATAAAGCAGGTTTTACCTGCCGATAGAAAATCATCCTCGTAGGGGCGTTCTGTGAACGCCCGCGGGCGAACGCAGTTCGCCCCTACGGCAAAAAGGACAGAGAATTTCACGTTCTCTGTCCTTTTTCACACGCCTTGCTCTGCAAGGTATAGCGTGTTACACCGTTTAGGTGTACTGTCAGGCGCTAAAGAGCCTCCCTTTAATTATTTCACAAAATGCCAAACCTGCATTTCCGTCGTTCCTCGGTTTGCAAAAGCGTAGTACGGGATCAATGTTGCTTCCGTTTCGATGAGCTGCTCTTTTCTCTCATAGTACATCGGACCACCGTCGTCCCGCTGCCTTCTATATGCTTTGACAGTAAGCTTAGGTACGCCCAGCTCCTCGTGCTTGCCGTACTTAAAGCGCGAACGTGCGCTCAGACGTATATCTCTGAGTATATCGCCGTTGTCTACCGCTTCCATACAGTAGACGATCGGGCCGCGCATTACAGCAAACCTTCCGCAATCAAATATCACTTCGGGACGCGCCTCAATAAGCTTGACCCTCATATTGAAGTCAAATGCAAGCGTCTGACCTTCTTTTACGTCGAAGTACGCGTATCCCTTTACCGTCTCTCCCTCGTAGCTGTCGCACCAGCCGGGGATTCTGACCGCCAAACGCGTATCTCCTCCGCTGACCTTTATCTCGACCTTTCCGTTTTCGGGATATCTTGTCTTCTGTTCGATAACGATAGTTTTTCCGCTTCTTTCGATCTCTGTTCTACTCTGCATAAACTGATGAACGTAAATCGTATTTTCGCTCTCGGAATATAACATATTGGCTATTGACGGAATAAATCTGGTAATATTAGGCGGACAGCAGGAGCAACCGAAAACCTCTGAACGCTGCATTGGAGGCCAGTGGATCAGACCTGCATGGTTGCTCTTATCGCGAGTGTGAAGATACGGAATGACCTCAAGAGGGTTCTCATAGAAGAAAGACTTTCCGTCCAGCGACAGGGACGACATAAAGCCGTTGTAGATAACTCTTTCCACCGTATCGGAATATTTGGAGTCAGCCTCGAATCTAAGCATCCTGTTGGCAAACAGTGCAAGTCCGAGAGCCGCGCAAGTTTCTGTGTAAGCAAGAAGATTTGAAAGGTCATTATCAACGGTAAACGCTTCTCCGCATGAGGATGAGCCTATACCGCCGGTGATATACATTCTCTTTTCTACAATGTTATTAAATATCGTTTCACAGGCTTTCTTAAGCTCGGCGTCACCTGTGTGATAGGCTATATCTGCCATACCGCAGTAGAGATATACCGCCCTTACCGCATGTCCCTCAGCCGTCGTCTGCTCTCTTACCGGCAGATGTGACTGATTATACCTATTGTTTATCCTACCATCGAGCATCTCGTCCTGCTTTCCGCGAGAATTTATAAAGAATTCCGAAAGCTCCAGATATCTCTTCTCTCCCGTCTCTTCGTAAAGACGCACCAGCGCAAGCTCGATTTCCTCGTGTCCCGGTGTCACAAATTCCGTATCCTTATCTATTTTGAAGCGTTTCTCGATATAGTCGGCATACTTGCACATAATATCAAGGAACTTGCGTTTCCCTGTGGCTTTGTAATACGCCACCGCCGCTTCCATAAGGTGTCCCGCACAGTAGAGCTCGTGCCAATCTCTGTTTTTGAAACGGCTCTCAGGAGCTACAACTGTGAAATATATGTTGAAATAACCATCTGCCCCTTGATTCTTCTCGATCAGGTCAACAGTTTCGTCCACCAGCTTTTCAAGACGGGGTTCTCTCTTCTTTTCGGTCAGATACGCAACACCCTCCATCCACTTTGCTATGTCCGAATCCCAGAAAAAGTGTGGTTTGAGAGGCATCCCCTCTTTCCAGTCGCATTTGACTGCGTCAAATCTGCCCGTTTCTTTGAATCTATCATAGACGGCTTTGATGGATGTCTTTCTCACAAGGTCCTGCTTTTGCTTCCAAAATCCGCCCGTGATGTCCGTTTTTGAGAATTCAACCGTTCTTATCATAACTCGGATTCCTTTCATATAAAAAATTCTTTTAGGTATTGATTTTGACCTTTCGCTATGGTACAATTATAATAGATAATCCGAAAACTTACAACGGCATTATAAGTATAATAGGAGCAAAAATCCGACCATGTACGATAAGATTCATTTTATCCATGGTGGAAAATTTATTTCTCGCGGAAAGTGGAAACACCCCGAACGCACTATCGACAATACCGAGATCATCATCGTTACAAAAGGTACGGTGCATATTGCGCTTGACGAACGGGAATATACTCTTACTCCCGGCGACGTTCTTCGTATATCTCCGGGAGTTCATCACGGTGGAACGAGGATCAGCGACAATAACGTTTCATTTTATTGGCTACATTTAAGCGGCGCCGAAGATGGCGAGCTTCCGCCCGTATATCTTCGTCCCGAAAATATCGCTCAGGCAGAGCTGATCGCCCGTCAGCTCCTTCATTACGCAACTACTGAAGGCTATCCGCAGGAGTGCGTCGACTATCTCATCCGACTACTGATAATCGAATTGAACGCCGAGGATCTGCGCGCAGGCGCGTCGAATCACCGTCTTTTCTCCGCAGTTAAGGAATGGGTACGGATAAACTGCGATCTTCCCATCAAGGTAGCGGACGTTGCGCGTCAGTTCAACTACAACGAGGATTATCTGAACAGAGTTTTCAAAATGTTTTACCCTGACGGTCTGAAGGCGTACATCGATGCTATGAAAATGCAAAGGATCAAAAATGACCTCATAAATGAAAGTATGTCCCTTGTCGATATCGCGGCACGATACTCCTTTGGCGACTACAAGTATTTTCTAAAATATTTCAAATACCACGAAGGGATTTCGCCCACAAAATACCGACAGGCGTTCTACAACCTACGCACGAACAACAAATAATATTTTTGCAGTATCATAAGGCAACGAAAAAGCATCGCAAGGGGAGCCTTCCATAAAGCAGTTTTTACCTGCCGCAAAGCAAAAGGAGTACGGACAGTTTTGTTCGTACTCCTTTTCACACTCCTTGCCTGCAAGGTATAGTGTGTTACACCTTTCAGGTGAACTGTCGGGCGGTAATGAACCTCCTTTGTGTAAAAAGGGAGGCTTTGCTTTGGTTCACGGTAGCAGGAACACAAAAGGTGATTGAGAATTAAATTTGCTCTCGCAAGGCAGGCCCTGCCGCCCTCAGCCGCTTTTTCG
>JAZSCY010000305.1:0-1717 GCA_045530875.1 Eubacteriales bacterium | reverse complement strand
TGACTGGATTTGAACCAGCGCTTGCTCTCCCCAGTCGCATAGTCGCGGTCTGTCGCCTCGGTACACTCGGCTCCGCCCGCTCCTTGCTTTGTGGGGAAAAACTTCGAAAAAACGCCCCACCGTGGCGTTTTTTCTTCGTTTTCTCTTGATCCCGAACCGTTGGCTCGGGACAATCAAAGAAGCCGCGGGTGCAAATCCTATCATTTCAGAAGATAAAAAACAGAACGCGTCCTATTGGACGCGTTCTGCTTTTCATGGTCGGAGTGACTGGATTTGAACCAGCGGCCTCTTGGTCCCGAACCAAGCGCTCTACCGAACTGAGCCACACCCCGATTGTTATTTTCCGTCCCACAAAACCCCATAGGACCTAAATATTTTAGCACGGGAGGGCCAAAAAGTCAAGGGGATTTTCAAACAATCTCCCACCCCGGCGGCTTTTTTTCCGTTGTGCATTGCATTTTGCGCAAAATATGGGTATAATTGTATTGTTATGCCGATTGGATGGGAGGGAGCCGTTTGCTGAAGCGAATATGTGTGCGATTGCTGTTTGTCGCGTTGGCGGCGGCGATCTTGTGGGGATTTGTTTCTTATCCCGTGGAGATCATCATGCCCACGGTGTACGAAACAGAACTTTTGCCCACGCTGGTGTCCGCCACTCCCGCCGTGTCTGAGATTCGAGCCCCGGAGGGGGATGTATCCCTCGGCGGTGTGGGGGAGGAGGATCCCATGCTGGAGGGGGCGCGGGGCGATATTCTGGCCATGATGTACCACGATCTCAGCGAGGATCCGGATAAGGTTGGCCCCTGGACTACCACGCCGGACACGTTTCGCCAGAATCTTCTGGATCTGATGGATCTGGGGTATCAGCCTTTGTCCGTGGAGGAATATGTGGAGGGCACCTACAGCCTTTTGCAGAATTATTTTATCGTCACCTTCGACGACGGATATCTGTCCAATCTCACCCTGGCACAGCCTATTTTGCAGTCTTTGGGAATCCGGGCGGCGGTGTTTGTGATTACGGACAGCACCCGTGCGGACAATCATATGTCCTGGCAGCAGCTGCGGGAAGCCCAGGCAGCGGGGGTACTGTCGCTGTATTCCCACACCCACACCCACATGAATGCCCAAAATGTGTTGAGGGATAAATTTCTTCTGGACGTAAGGCAGTCCCAGATGAATCTGGAGTATTATCTGGGGAAAGGGAAGTATCAGATGCTGGCCTATCCCAACGGAGGATATACCCGATCCACCATGCAGGCTTTGAGCCGGGAGGGATGGGATCTGCTTGTGATGCAGGACAAACCGTCCTGGTATAATCCGGAAACGGACGGAAAGATCCTGGTGCGGGTGAACGTGACGGGAAAGAACCCGGATATGCTGCACATCATCAACTACAACCGATCCCGGACAGGATTGCCCCTCCTTAAACCGGAAACGGAGGAAAATACGTAAAAAATCCATTCCGCAACCACTGGTTGCGGAATTTCCATCTGGGGATGGTGGAAAAAAGGGGGGAGGTGTGTTACAGTAAACACACAAAAGGAGGATTGCATCATGAATCTGCAAAAGAAAATATATGAGTGCCGCCGGAAAGCGGGGCTGTCCCAGGAAGCTTTGGCGGAAAAGATCGGTGTATCCCGTCAAGCGGTCAGCAAATGGGAGACGGGGGAGGCCACGCCGGAATTGTCCACGCTTGTGGCACTGGCGAAGGAATTTG
>JAZSCY010000109.1:0-3132 GCA_045530875.1 Eubacteriales bacterium | reverse complement strand
TGTGTCCACCGTCGTGCCGGCCAGACGGTACCGGTTTCCGTACTGGTGGAACACATCGTCATACTGAACGCCAACATCCGTATACACATACAGCATACCTGCACCGGTATACCACGCGGTGCAGTTCTCCATATTACTGGATGACCACACAAATCCCTCATACGCCGCTACGGTAGGCGAGGTAAGGGCAAGCATGGAGGCAAATCCGCTGCGATGGGTGGTCACACGGGCCATGTGCGGGAACACCTTGGCCGCGATCGGCTCTTCTGCCGCCACACTATCATTTTTCTCGATGGCCAACAGATGATCCGCTCCGCTGAGTTTGCCTTTTTGCACAAAGGGGAACGGATTTGTGGCAAGATAATACTTGAGAAGCGACTGGATCTGTTCCGCACGCTCCGGCGGCGCATACTGGGAAATCAACGCAAAACCGGTAATGAAACCGACCGATCGGGTGTTTTCGTTCATCGTCCATACCTTGCGTCCCCACACCGCGCTCATAGCGGTGCCCCGCCACATAATCGGCTTGTATGCGTTAAATATCCAATCAATCTGGCGATTTACAAGCTCATCGGAAAACGCATACTCCGTTCCCACCACCACGTACATGATCTCTGCCAGCTGAGTGACCAGGGTAGAACCATAATGACCTGTATAGGCAATGCAGTCGTGGAAAATATAGGACCCGTCCTTGTACATACCGTCACCGGATGTCACATAATCAAACATATTATCGGAGAGAATGTCCACCGCGTTTTTCAAACGCACGCCATCCTTTTGCAGTGCCGCCAACAGAATCGTGGAATAAGCAATATTGGCATTATTGGACGATGTGTACGTAGGCTCGTAGATCAACGTATCCATATAGTCAGCGTAGTGCTTGATCCGGTCGTACTCCAGATCGTCACGCAGGGCCAGCAGAACGCGGGTAAGATACAACGGAGATCCAATATAACTGTCCCACCAGTTGCTGCCGGAGGGCAGTTTGTTCTCTGTACCGCCAAAGTACTTTTCGTACATGAAATCCAGGCAGTAGATAATGTCGTCCCGCAATTCCTCGTTTTTATAATAGTCCGAGCCGGGAGTGGCATATCCACGGGCCATACAGAATATGTAGCCGTACAAACTGGTCATATTAGCACTGGAAAACGGCAAATTCCGCCCGAAAGGATCGGTGGTGCAGCTGCGGTCTACCCGCGCCCACCAACTCTTGCATTCGGAATTGGTGGTATTCAGAATCGCGCGGTGATTCTTTTCCGTCAAATTGTCGCCGTTTCCAAATTCCAGATACGCATACCGGTTCAAGATATAATCATACACGTCCGTTGCACCCTCGTACTTTCTCGGCGCCTCCCCTGGGAGATATTCTCGGGCAGAAACTGACCGCACATACAACTGTTTCAAACCCTTCTCCATAGGATTGACGAGAATCTCGATCCGCTCGGCTTTAGCGATATCTGCCGCACCGTGGGAGAACATTTCGCCGATCACACAACGGAGCGTGACCCAATCTTTTCCCATAGCATTGATATCTTTATACAAATAACACGCCTCGCCGCTTTCGTCCGTTCCGCAGTAAATATACACCCGCATACCGTTGGGTAATGCGTTATTGAGAAACACGTCCATCTCGATCATGGCATATTCGCCCATGTTCTCCGGCAATGCGGTAACCACCAGCGGATTCTCCTTGGGTTTGCTCCACAAGCCCAAAGAAGCCGCATCTTTATCGTATGCCTGGTCGGGATCACTCACCAATCCTGCATTCTCGTAAGGCTTTCCTTCACTGCCGTCTGCAAAAATATGCAGTTTCATTTCCTCCACAGAAGCGGATGTGTTCTCCGTGGCAGGCGAATCTGTGTCCTCAGGTAAATCTACAGCCGGGCCGCAACTGCTGAGCAGCATACCAAAAAGCAGCAGCAAAGCCATTGCCCGCCCGAAAATATGTTTACGCATAGTTGTACTCCTTTTTGCTAATTCTCGCACAAGCGCGTGTATGCTGAGTTTAGTGTACCATTGATGCACCGCAAATGCAACACATACAATAAAATTGATAAATTATACACCCCAATTTGACAACATAAAGGAAAACACGCCTGCCCGATAGCAAGCGTGTTTTCGGAGTAAAATTATTTCGTCAAGTCAAACAGTACTGTCTGGCCGTCCATGCCGGTCATGTCGATGGTCACGGTGGTCTTACCGCCGACGGTGCTGACGGTCACCTTGTCGTTGGTGCCGGAGAGTTTATAGGTACCATCCAGAACGACGGTATGCTCACCGCTTATCTTCATGGTGGGATCACTGATGGCGATCTGCTTACCGTTTTCCGTATCCTTCACCAACATGGTGCAGGCGAAATCGGGGGTGATGCCCTCAAATTCCACGGCTTCCCAGAACACGATGCCCGTCAGGCCCAGCTTATTCTCGCGGACAGCCTGGATCTGTTTAGTGTTGGAGAGGATCTCCACATCGGGATTTTCGTAGTACGCCTTGCCGTCCTCACGGGATGCCAGCGGCAGGATGATGTAGGAGTAGGTATCGTCCGTGGGATTCACGCCGTGATCGAAGAAGATTTCGGAGAAACTGCCCTGATTGGCTTTATTGATATGGACAGTCAGATCCTGCTTCTCCGGGAACACGATGGAGCCGTAATCCGACAGATAGGCATATTTGACACCGTGTACCAATGTGTCTTTCTGCACGGAGACCGCGTTGGTCTCGTCATTCAAATACAGCTGGCATTTCTTTCCGCGAATCTTCTGATTCTCCACCGTGGTGATCACGCCACTGTCCAGCGTACTGTTGATATCAGAGCCAAGCATCACGTACTCATTATCGAAGAAGAAATAGGATTTTTTGGCCACCAGATCGGACTCAAAATCCCGGTTTTTGTTATCATACAGGAAGGCAGCCACCGCAAACTCATCCAACTGTACGCCTCCCACAAAATCGGATTCGTTGAAGGTGTGGGCATTGTTTTTTGGGTCGCGTTTTCTTGTGTCCACCGTCGTGCCGGCCAGACGGTACCGGTTTCCGTACTGGTGGAACACATCGTCATACTGAACGCCAACATCCGTATACACATACAGCATACCTGCACCGGTATACCACGCGGTGCAGTTCTCCATATTA
>JAZSCY010000260.1:0-7570 GCA_045530875.1 Eubacteriales bacterium | reverse complement strand
TGCCATCCCCATTTTGGATTTGCTATTACAGCGTTGCGGCCATCACCGCTTTGATGGTATGCATGCGGTTCTCCGCTTCATCAAAGACGATGGACTGCTCGCTCTCAAACACGCCGTCGGTCACTTCCATGCAGGAAATGCCGTATTTCTCAAAAATCTCACGTCCGATCACCGTATTGGTATCGTGGAACGCAGGCAGGCAGTGCATAAAGCGGCACTGGGGACCGGCGTTGGCCATGATTTCCTCCGTCACCCGGTAGGGGGTCAGATCGGCAATACGCTCCTGCCATACGGAATCCGCCTCGCCCATAGATACCCACACGTCGGTGTAGATCACATCCGCTCCCTTGGTGGCGGCCATGGGATCCTCGATAAACTCCAGAGTGGCGCCGGTTTCACGGGCGATAGCCTGGCATTTCGCTACCAGATCCGCATCCGGGAAATATTTGGCCCGGGTGCATGCCACGAAATGCATGCCCATCTTGGCACAGCCCACCATGAGAGAATTGCCCATATTGTATCGGGCGTCACCCATATACACCAGTTTTTTGCCGACGAGGGTACCGAAATGCTCACGGATGGTGAGGAAATCCGCCAGAATCTGGGTGGGATGGAATTCGTTTGTCAAGCCGTTCCACACGGGAACACCGGCGTGGCTGGCCAACTCCTCCACGATCGCCTGACCAAATCCGCGGTATTCGATTCCGTCAAACATACGGCCGAGAACGCGGGCTGTATCGGCGGTGCTTTCTTTTTTGCCCATCTGGGAGCCGGTGGGGCCCAGATACACGGGATGCATGCCCAAGTCAGCCGCAGCTACCTCAAAGGCGCAGCGGGTACGGGTGCTATCCTTTTCAAACAAAAGGGCGATGGACTTACCCTCGCACAGGCGGTGAGGGATTCCCGCTTTTTTCTTTGCCTTAAGCTCGGCGGAAAGATCCAGAAGACCCGAGATCTCCTCAGGCGTGAAATCCAGCAGTTTCAGAAAATGCTTACCTTTCAATGATATCATATCAAACTCCGTATGGAATGAATTGTTGTACATTACAGCACTTTCGCCAAAAAGGATTTCAGCCGGTCGCACTGGGGATTCTCAAAAATCTCAGCGGGGCTTCCCTCCTCAGCGATGACGCCGTCATCCAGGAAGATGACCCGGTTGGATACTTCCCGGGCAAATCCCATCTCATGGGTAACGACCACCATGGTCATTCCCTCTTTGGCCAGTTCCTTCATAACGTCCAGAACCTCGCCGACCATCTCCGGGTCGAGGGCGGAGGTGGGTTCGTCGAAGAGCATCACATCCGGCTCCATGCAAAGGGCACGAACGATGGCCACTCTCTGCTTCTGACCGCCCGAGAGCTGACTCGGATAGCTGTCCGCGCGATCGGCAAGACCCACACGGGCCAGCAATTCCATCGCCTTGGCGTTGGCCTGCTCCGGGGTTGCCTTCTTCAGAAGGACGGGGGCGCAGGTCAGATTTTCCAGAATGGACATATGGGGAAACAGATTGAACTGCTGGAACACCATGCCCATCTTCTGACGGTGGAGATTCAGATCCACCTTATCGTCCGTCAGATCCTCTCCGTCGAAGAGGATGCTGCCGCCGGTGGGCTGCTCCAGCAAATTGAGGCAGCGCAAAAAGGTGGATTTACCGGAGCCGGAGGCGCCGATCACACAAACCACGTCGCCTTTATGAATATCGATATCGATTCCCTTGAGGACAGACACCTCCTGGAAAGATTTCTGCAATCCGCGAACACGGATGGTCACTTCGTTTTTGTTCATATTATTTTCCATCGCTTCTGCGCAGTCTCCTTTCCAGTTTCGCGAGCAGCCATGTCATAACAACCACCATCACCAGATAGATCAGCGCCAGCAGGATGATGGGATTGACCGCGTCATAGGTTTTGTTACGGATGTTGGTGGCCGCCTTGGTCACATCCACCACGGCCACATAGCCAGCCACGGAGGTCTCCTTCAAAAGGGCGATGCACTCGTTGCCGATGGCGGGCAGGATGTTTTTGATGGCCTGGGGGAAGATGATTTTTGCCATAGCCTGCCCTTTGGAGAGGCCCAGGCTGCGGGCGGCTTCCATCTGTCCCTTATCCACGGCATTGATACCGCTGCGGATCAATTCCGCCATGTAGGCACCGGAGTTGATACCGAAGGCGACGATAGCCACGGGAACGCCATCTTTTACGGAAACAAAGATAATGTAGAAGAATACGAGCAGAAGCACGGTCACGGGGATACCGCGGATCACGGTGGTGTACAGATCGCACAGCCAGTTGAAGAAGCGGAGCTTTTTGTTGCCCTCGCAGAAATACTTGGTCACGGCAATCAGCGTACCGATGACGACACCGATCAAAAGCGCACCCAACGTGATCAGGAGCGTGTTGCCAAGACCTTCCACCAGCCACATGTACCGGTTGTCCTCAAGGAACGTGTCCTGCAATTTCTGAAACCAATTCATTTGCAATTTTCTTTATATTTTTGATAAATTTCCCATCGGGAAAGAGGGGTTATAAACCCAAGCAGGCCCCGCGCTTTCACGCGGAGCCGACATAGGATAACTATGTGCTATGAAATTAGGGCTTGATGTAGGTCTCGCCGTACTGAGCGAAGATGCTCTCCATGGTGCCGTCCGCGATCAGCTTCTCAAGAACGGTGTTGATCTTCTCCACCAGATCCTCAGAACCGAAGGCGAAGGAGAATGCGTAGGGCTCCTCGGTCATCTTCTCTTCCAGAATCACCAGGCCGTCGCCCTCTTCTACCATCTGGATAGCGGTCAGGTTGTCAACAACCCAAGCGTCTACCTTACCGGTGGTCAGCGCTGCCTTTGCATCGGCGTTGGCCGCAAATGCCTGCACAGCAATTCCCTCCTCACCGCAGCCTTCCTCAGCGGTGGTACCGGTCTGAACGGATACGGTCTTGTCAGAGAGATCTGCCTTGCCCTGGATGGCGCTGCCTTCCTTAACTACGATTACCTGTGCGGCGTTGTAGTAAGGAATGGTGAAGAGCATATTCTTCTGACGGTCAGGGGTTACGGTGATACCGGACATGCCGCAGTCATACTTGGCGGTCTGCACAGCCAGCAGTACGGCCTCAAAGTCCATCTGTGTGATTTCCAGATCCACGCCCAGTTCCTGGCAAACGATTTCCAGGATGTCTACTTCGATACCAACAACCTTACCGCCCTCCAGGCTCTCAAAGGGAGCGAAGTCGGGGCTGGTAGCTACCGTCAGTTTACCGGCTTCCTGTACAGCGGCCAGGTTCTTACCCTTCGGGCCACAGCCTGCGAGACAAAGGGACAGCATCAGAGCGGCCATCAAAAATGCAATAATCTTTTTCATAGTGTTTGATCCTTTCGCGATTGAAAAAATTAAAAAACTTTCGAAGCGGAAGCTTCATGGTTGGAATTATACCGCATTTATATGCAAATGTCAATAGGTTTTTGAATATTTTTTCAATTTTTTTCGAATAATTATTTATTTGTTCCGTTTTTGCCATCCGGCGCAGAGCGGAAAGATGTGTATCTTCCGCATAATTCCTGTAAATACGCCACAAATCAGGCAGTTTGTATTTGGCTATATCCCCCGATTTCTTACGCTTTCACAGAAAATCCGATGGAAGATCACGGATATATTCGGCAAAAATATGCGAAATCTGTCCAATCCAAACCCGATAATTTATGCACTGTTTATGAATAATATTCACAGATCCAATCAGCGCAGACGGCTGACAAACGCTACCGCCAGCCCCAGAATCCGGACATCCTCTCCCCCGTCCAAGGGCAGGATGATCGGCTTATACACCGGATTTTCCGCCTGCAGGATCAGATTGCGCCCATCCCGGTACACTCGCTTCAAGGTGGCCTCCTGGCCGATCAGCACCGCGGCGATCTGCCCTTCCTCCACCGTTTCCTGCCGGCGGATATAGACCAGATCCCCATCCAGAATCCGGGCACCGGTCATGCTATCCCCCCGACAGCGCAAGCAGAAATCCGCCGGAATACCCATGGGCACCGGCACCATCGCTTCTGCATTTTCCTCCGCCAATATGGGCTCACCGCACATGATATCCCCCAAAAGAGGTACAGTTTGCATGGGCGGCACGGGAAACAGTCCCGCCGTGCTTTCCTGCAGAGGAGTGCGCCCCGTCAGATAATCCACGCTGACGCAAAAGCAGTCCGCGATTCGCGTCATCATGCTCAGATCCGGCTTACGTTTTCCGCTTTCCCAATTTCCCACGGCACCCACGGACACCTGCAGTGCCCGGGCCAATTCGGTTTGGGTGATTCCTTCCCGCCGTCGTAATTCCTTCAGTCTTTCTTTCAGCATATTCTTTCACCTCACCGGTATTATATCACAAACTGTGAGAATTTGCAACACCATTCTCACACCTGGCCGTATTCTATTGTGAAATTATCCGTGGTATGGTATCCTTTTCTCACACGGCGAAAGAACTCGAGCGAAAGCCACCCGTCACATCTCTTTCGCCGTGAATATCCGCGCAGCGCGGATCAGAAAGGAACATATATGTACACAATACAAAACACTTATGAGATCCTCCGCATCGGTAAGGTGGGCGAAAACGAATTCCGCACGCTGGAGTTCGATGTCCGCCCCTGGCTTTCGCTGTACCCTGCGGGGAATATCACGGCCATTTTCCGCCGCCCGGACGATCAGTCCTATCCGGTGAATGTGGTCACAGAGGGCGGCATTTCCCGATGGACAGTAGCCGCCGTCGATCTGGCAGTGGCCGGATGCGGTGAGTTTGAGATACGCATTCTCAACGGCGCCATCATCGGAAAATCCTGCCGTTTCAGTTGCATTGTGGAGGAATCCTCCACCCAGGGAGCGGTACCCCCGCCGCCGGTGCAGGATTGGGTCACTACCACACTGCAAAAAGCAGTGGATGCCACGGATAATCTGCTGGAAGCCGCCGATCGGGGCGATTTCAACGGGGCGCCTGGTAAATCCGCTTACGAATACGCAAAAGAGGGCGGATTCACGGGCACAGAGGAGGAGTTCTCTGCCAAGCTGGCGGCGGAAATCACTGCCTTCGCCTCCGCAGACTGGAATGCGGCCGACGGCGTGGGAGGCCATATCCGCAACCGCACCCATTTTGTGGATGCGGACGGCACGGTCCACAAGCTGGACAACAAATTCATTGACGCCGAATGGATGGCCACCCGCACGATGGTGGACGGAACGGTGGTGTTCCCCCAGAAGAATGTGAATCTCAATCTGGGATCCATTGTAACCGGATTTCAGATGAAAATCGAGGCCGGCATTTCCTACAACGTATACTGGAACGGGACACTCTATCCCTGCACGGCATATGTCAGCGACGGGCAGACTAACCTGGGCAATGCCTCCATCTACGACGAGACAGCAGAGGACACCGGTGAGCCGTTTGTGATCTTCGGCTTTGGCGGCACAGCCAATTCTATCTACACCAGCGACGAGAACAAGAAGATCACTTTGAAGATCACAGAACGCACCGAGGGCGCCAACAAGCTCCCCATGGCCTATTTGCCCGAGGGTGCCGTCACCTCCGTAAACGGAGCCAAACCGGACAGCGGCGGCAATGTAACGCTGGCCATCGAGGATACCGCAAAAATTGATGTGACTGCCGCAGTAGGCCAGACCATCGTAGTCAAGGAAGTGGATTCCGCCGGCAAACCCACGGCGTGGGAAGCGGTGGATTGCCAAAAAAAGACCCACGGTGCCGTTGTGGAATCCCTGCTTTTCCCGGAAACCACCATGTATTTTTCTGAGGAGGGATATGTGGGCGATCCCCTTCCCATTGCTCTGGGCGATGCCTGCCGCGTCACCTGGAACGGCTACGTCTATGACTGCGTAGCCATCGATGCCTCCGGATTTGCGGGGGATGCCGCTGTCGGTCTGGGTAATTTCGGCTTGATGAATCTGGCGGATACCGGCGAGCCTTTCCTCTTCGTTTGTAATGACGAACTGGGCATTTTCATGAGCACGGAAGGGCTGATGGCCGCCACCTGCAAGATCGAAAAGCTGACGGTGGCAAAAATCCCCACCATGTACATCCCCCAGACCTCCGATCTGGTCTGGATCGAGTGTCACAGCACCGATCCCACCCAGGTAAATGTTTCCGTGGAGGAAGTGGAAACGGCCATCGCTCAGGGAAAGCTTCCCCTGCTCAAAACCATCCATTTCTATGAAGATGGAGGCGTCGAGCGCATTACGGTTGCCGCTCTGGCCGGCTACTTCATGGACGGCGACTGCGGAAACACACTGCAGTTCCACTCTGCCGCCGAGGGAACAACGGTTGTTCTGACGCCCCAGGTGGACGGAAGTTATCTGGTGAGCACCGGGGCATAATCCGGTATACTGTCATGGAAATACTCATGAAAATCCTCAGCGTGATTCTGTCTTCGGTGGCGTCGGGTGCCATATCCGGCGTGGCGGTGTGGCTGAGGATGCGCAAAAAGAAAGACAGCGCCGTGGCGGATGGAGTGCAGTGCCTTCTAAGAGAGAAGATCATCGAAAAGCACGCCAAATACGTGGAGGAAAAGCATTACTGCCCCATCTACGCCAAGGAATCCATCCGCAAGGCATACGCCGCCTATCATGCCCTGGGCGGAAACGATGTGGCCACCTCGCTGTATAAAGAAGTGATGGCACTCCATACCGAACCGTCGGAAAAGGAGGGGGCAGCATGAATATCCAATCCGTTTTGCCCATCCTGACGGAAGGCACTATGCTGCACGTCACCTCCCCCTTCGGCTACCGCACCGATCCTGTGACAGGGGAAGGCGGCCAGGGGCACAAGGGCATCGACGTGACGCTGTGGTGCGGCTGGAGCAATGTGTCCGGCATCGGCGCGGCGTGGGACGGGGTGGTCACCGACGTGCGGGACGGAGTGGAGGGATTTGACAAGATCCGCTCCGCCGGCAACCGGGTGACCATCGATCACGGCGACGGCGTGGTGGCGAAATACTATCACCTGGCGAACGGGAGCATCCCGGTGCAGGTAGGCGATTCCGTCACCGCCGGGCAGATGATCGGGCAGATGGGATCCACCGGATATTCCACCGGCGCCCATCTCCATTTCCAGTTGGAGATTGACGGGGTGCCGGTGGATCCTCTGCCGTTCCTTCTCGGGGAGGAGGGAGTCCCGGAGCAGGCCGATGCCGATATGGACAACACTCCTGCCCCGTGGGCGGAGGATGCGGTCCGATGGGCTGTGGACAACGGGATCCTGTACGGGGATGAAAACGGCAACTACCGGCTGCACGAAAACTGCACCCGGGAGATGATGCTGGTATTCCTCCACCGAGCGGTGGGAGGCGGCGCATGAAGAAGATGGAATTTTCCAAGATCATCGTGGCCGCCACCGTCCTGCTGGTGTATCCGGCGGTGATTCTTCTGTCCTGGCGGGTGATCGAGCTGGCGGAGTTGGCCATCACCTTGAAATTCACGGGAGCCCTGCCGTATCTGACCGCCATCATCACCCCGGCATGGGCTTCCTTCGCTACGATCCTCGGCTTCTATTTCAACAAAGCCAAGGGTGAGAATAAAGAAAAGAT
>JAZSCY010000137.1:0-5555 GCA_045530875.1 Eubacteriales bacterium | reverse complement strand
ACCTCACCGATGATCAAGGGATCCCGCACATCGGTCGGATCAGTCATAACAAATTCCACCACATAGGTAGCGGCAGGCGGGGGAGATTTTTTGCGAACGCACACGATGTTCTCAAAGCACATCATCAGTGCCTCCACGTCCGTGCCGCTCAAGGTGATCTGCGCACCGTCCGATTCTCTGGTCACCGTCAGCGACTCGATCTGAGGAAGCAGGGTATATTCATCCAGCACCGGCGGCAGCACATCGTCCAGTTCGTACGTCCAAAGGGATGTACATCCGCACAAAAGTGCGCACAGAAACACCGCCAGAATCACTCCGATTTTTTTCATAAAAGCCTCCTCATTCCATCAGTTTCTTCCATTGTAGCACAAATCCGGCCGCAGTGCAAGAGAAAGCTGTCATCCGCCCCGAGGGCAAAAAAAGATTTTCAAAAAATATCGGATATCTCTGTCGCAATTTCCGAAACTATGGTATAATGAACATAACTATACACCAAAGAAGAAAGGCAGAGCCATCTGTATGGAAAATTTGCTTGTCATTGACGGAAACAGTATTCTGAACCGGGCATTTTACGGCATCCGTCCCCTCTCCACCAAGGAGGGAATCCCCACCAACGCCGTCTACGGCTTTCTGAATATTCTGAAAAAGCATATGGATGCCCTGTCTCCCACCCGCATGGTATGTGCCTTCGACCGGAAAGCCCCCACCTTCCGGCACACCATGTACTCCCAGTACAAGGCAACACGCAAGGGCATGCCGGAGGAATTGGCGATCCAGCTCCCCTACGCCATGCGTGCCGCCGAAGCTCTCGGTTGCCAGGTGATCGCCATGGAGGGATACGAAGCGGACGACGTACTGGGTACCGTTTCTGCCCGGGCGGAGGCGACGGGCGGGATCCACACCTTTCTGCTGACCGGTGACCGGGACTCGCTGCAATTGGTATCCCCCGCCACCACCGTGATCCTTGTCAAAACCAAGGAAGACATTCTATACACGCCCGAGGTGTTCCGGGAAGAATACGGGATTGATCCCATCCGTCTGATCGATGTAAAGGCGCTGATGGGGGACACCTCCGACAATATTCCCGGCGTCCCCGGCATCGGCGAGAAAACCGCTTTGAAACTGATCGTGCAAGCCGGCACACTGGACGGAGTATACGAGGATACACAGGCACTGGGTGCTACGAAATCCGTGGTGGCCAAACTGGACGCCGGCCGGGACAGTGCCTTTCTATCCCGGGATCTGGCTACCATCTGCCGAAGCGCGCCGATTCCCGATACAGACCGTTTGGCAGAAATGGATCAAAATGCCCTGGCTGCCCTGTTTGACGAATTGGAATTTACCGCATTGAAGGCACGTTTTCTTGCGGATATGCCCGACACCGATGCGCTGACAGAAGCTACACCGGAGATTCCGGAATTTTATCCCTGTCCGTCCGGGGCCGTTTTGCCCGTCTCAGAAAACCGGATCCTTGCTGTATCCGATACGGGAGATATGGCGCTTGTATGCGGCGACACCCGCTGGACGATTTCCGCGGATGTGCCCGCCGACACGTTGGCGGCACTAATCGGGGATTCGCCCGTTCTCTGTCACGATTACAAGCGGCTGTACAAGGCACTGTCCGCCCGCGGCATCACCGTCCGGTGTGCCTTTGACACCATGCTGGCCGCCTATCTGCTGTCCCCCGGTGAGGGAAACTATCCCCTGGACAAAACGGTGCTCCGCTACCGGATGATGCAGATGGGAGAGCATACGCCGGAGGCCGAGGCGATCCTGGTACAGCAGCTGTATCCGATCCTCAAGGAAAAACTGGACGAGGCCGGCATGACCCGTCTGCTTCACGATATTGAGATTCCTTTGTCGGAGGTCCTGGCAGACATGGAAACCGTGGGCTTCCGTCTGGACGCCAAGGGACTTCACGAATACATCTCCGCTTTGCAGAGCGCCGCCTCGGATCTGGCCTCACAGATCTATGACATGGCGGGCGTGCTGTTCAATCTGAATTCCCCCAAGCAGTTGGGAGAGATTCTCTTTGAGCGTCTGGGACTTCCCTGCCATAAAAAGACGAGAACCGGCTACGCCACCGATGCGGAAACCCTGTCCAAACTGCGGCCGTACCATCCCATCATCGGGGCGATTCTGGACTATCGGCAGCTGATCAAGCTGTGCAGCACCTACGGTGACAATCTGATCGCACTGGCCGATGAGAACAGCAAGCTTCACTCCCGCTTCAACCAGACCGGAACCGCCACCGGACGCATCTCCTCCACCGATCCCAATATGCAGAACATCCCCGTCCGCGGTCAGCTGGGTCGGGAAATGCGCCGCTATTTCACCGCATCCGATGCAGATCACGTTCTGCTGGACGCGGACTATTCCCAGATCGAGTTGCGGCTTCTGGCGGAGATCTCGGGAGATGAGAATATGCAGAACGCGTTTCTGTCCGGCAGTGACATTCACGCATCCACCGCGGCACAGGTATTCCGTGTTGCCCCGGAGGATGTGACGCCAGAGCTTCGCTCCCGGGCAAAGGCGGTGAATTTCGGCATTGTTTACGGCATTGGCGACTATTCCCTGTCCCAGGATCTGGGCATCAGCCGACGCCAGGCCGGTGAATATATCCACAATTATCTGGCCACCTATCCCGGTGTGGACGCTTATCTGAAGAACACAGTGGAAGCCGCCAAGCAAACCGGATACACCACCACCCTGTTCGGCCGCAAGCGTCTGATTCCCGAGCTGGCTTCCACAAACAAGAACATCCGCGCTTTTGGTGAGCGGGTAGCCATGAACAGCCCCATCCAGGGCACCGCCGCCGATATCATCAAAATCGCCATGATCCGCACCCGCCGGGCTCTTGTCGACAGCGGATTGGACGCAAAACTGATTTTGCAGGTGCATGACGAACTGATCGTGGAAGTATCCCATCAGGACGCGGAGGCCGCCGCTGTTATTCTGAAACGGGAAATGGAGCATGCCGCCGACACCCGTGTGCCGCTGACGGTCGATGTGGCCATGGGTCAAAGCTGGTATGACGCCAAGCAATAACTCAAAACATCAAATTACACAGGAGTACCGCATGAAAAACAAAGGATTCCTTTGGATCCTCCTCTACTGTGTCCTGTTGTGTTCCGCTACCGTGTATATTCTTCTGGATACGCTTTATTTTGAAGAAGCCTATATTCCCGAGATCCCGGACTCCGCTCAGACGGAGATGGCAGAGGATTCCGACACCTCCGTTCCGGAAGCATTTCCGCCCGTCGTCACAGAGAACTCCTACCGGGATAACCACATTCTGATCACACTGACGGAGCACAAATATAAAAAGTCCGTTATCCATGTGGCAGACATAGTCCTGTCCGACCCGAAACATCTGAAAACTGCCTTTGCCTACGATACCTTCGGCAAAAATCTGAAGGAAACCACCACCGCGATCGCCCAGCGCAACCAGGCCATACTGGCCATCAACGGAGATTTTTACGGAGTGCGGGAAAGAGGCTACGTTGTGCGGAACGGGATTCTGTACCGAGACACGTATGCCAACAAGCAGGAGGATCTGGTGATCTACGAGGACGGCTCTTTCGGGATCGTCACGGAACGGACTCCCACAGCGGAAGAGCTGATGGAGGCCGGTGCCCGTCACATTCTTTCCTTTGGTCCAGCTCTGGTGGAGAACGGTGAGATCCGGGTGGATGCGAGGAAACTGTCCGGACACGCCGCCACCATCAATCCCCGCACGGCCATCGGTATGGTGGACGAGCTGCACTACGTATTTGTATGTGTGGACGGGCGGACCAGGGACAGCCGCGGCATGACGGTGTACGAACTGGCGGAATTTATGCAATCCCTGGGGGTGAGCACCGCTTACAATCTGGACGGCGGCGGATCGGCCACTATGTATTTCAACGGACGGGTGGTAAACACGCCCACCTCCAACGGAGATCTGGGTGACGAGAGGGAGGTGAGTGACATTGTATACATCGGATATGGAAACTAACCGAAAACGGGCGCGCAAAACCGCATTTGTGTACTTTCTGATCACTCTTTTCTGCCTTCTTCTCGGCGCGGTCTACGAGTACTTCAGCCACGGCGTTTTCTCTTACGCCATGATCTACGCGTTTGCCTTCCCCCTTCTTTTGAGCGTATTTCCATTCTTTCTCATGGGAACTTTCGGCATCAAGGTCTACCCCGCCCCCATCATCCTGGGCTATCATCACTGTGCGGTGGCCACCCTGACGCTGGGATCCCTGGTATACGGTGCCCTGGAAATCTACGGCACCACCAACTCTTTGGTAATCTATTACTTCGTTGTGGGATCGTCGCTTCTGATCGCGGAGGTCATTACCTACATCCTTCAGCGCCTGTTTCTGAAATAGAACGGCGTTCCACCGCCTCAAAACCGGGGTGGCTTAACAATCCATTGACGACGGGGCGTCTGCTGCCGTACAATGAGGGCCGGAGGTACATCGATATGACTGACAAAAAAACATTCGGCTCGTTTATCAAACTCAAACGAAGCGAGAAAAACTATTCCCAAAAAGATCTGGCAGAGTTGCTGTTTGTGACCGAGGGAGCGGTGAGCAAATGGGAGCGGGGGGTGTCCTATCCCGACATTACTCTGATCCCCGATATTTGCCGTGTTCTTGACATAAGCGAACACGAATTGATTACCGCCTCGACGGACACAGACACACGAAAAATGAAGCATGAGGCACGGAAATTCCGTGTGATCCGCGACACGTGGTTTTGGGTTCCGACGATATCCTACGGGATCGCGCTCTTAACTTGTTTTATCTGCAATCTTGCCATCGACCGCACGTTATCCTGGTTTTTCATCGTATTAACCGCACTGATTTGCGCCTACACATTTATCCCCACGGTCACATCCTTTTTTGAGTCGAAAAAGCTGCTCGCATTTTGTGTTTCCACCTATCTGTCCATATGTCTGCTATTGTTCACCTGTGCCGTATACACCGGTGGGATATCTTGGTTTCCTACTGCTTGCATCGGCACCCTGATGGGGTATGTGATGCTGTTTGTCCCCATTCTTTTATCAAACAGCCCGTATTCCCGTTTTAGGTTTGTTCTCTCCTTTACAACAACCCTTATCCTGACCGTTGTACTGTTATTGTATATCCGCATTGGAAATCCTTTCCGAATCCTTCCTGCGATACTGATCACGTGCTACGCGTTTGCCCCCGCCATTCTTTGCGCTGTTATTTGTACTTTTCCCTTGGATGCTTTTCTCAAGTCAGGTATCTGCATCGCTTTCAGTACAGTTGTGTATTATTTCACGGAGTATGTGGTGGATATTTTGTTTGGCACAAACGAGAGATCCTATCAGGTAAACTTCAGCGATTGGAGGCTATGTTTGGAGGGAAACATTTACTCACTAAACCTGGTATCGCTTTTGCTTGTGAGTGCTGTCCTTATCGGTATCGGTATTGTCAGAATCCGCAAAAAGAGCAGCAAATAAACATAGAAAAAAGGTTGGCGCTCGGGCGACGGCCTTTTTGTTTTTGTTTTACTGATTGTTCTGTGCAGCGGCTTCAGCA
>JAZSCY010000343.1:0-5009 GCA_045530875.1 Eubacteriales bacterium | reverse complement strand
AAGCAGGGACGTTTCCGTCAGAACCTGCTGGGTAAGCGCGTGGACTATTCCGGCCGTTCCGTTATCGTTGTCGGACCCAGCCTGAAAATTTATCAGTGCGGTCTGCCGAAGGAAATGGCTCTGGAACTCTTCAAGCCCTTCGTTATGAAGCGTCTGGTGGAAACCCAGAAAGCTTCCAACATCAAAGAGGCGAAGAAGAAGGTGGATCGCGTACACACCGATGTATGGGATGCACTGGAAGTGGTAATCAAGGAACATCCCGTTCTTCTGAACCGCGCTCCTACCCTTCACCGTCTGTCCATTCAGGCATTCGAGCCCGTTCTGGTAGAAGGTAAAGCAATCAAACTGCATCCGCTGGTATGTAAGGCATTCAACGCCGACTTCGACGGCGACCAGATGCCTGTTCACGTTCCTCTGTCCGCTGAGGCACAGGCCGAGGCTCGCTTCCTGATGCTCTCCGCCAACAACCTCTTGAAGCCGGTAGACGGTAAGGCCATCACCGTTCCTTCCCAGGATATGGTGCTGGGTTCCTTCTATCTGACTCTGGACAAGGCAGGTGAGCCCGGTGAGGGCAAGTGCTTCCGTAACTTCGACGAGGCTATGATGGCCTACGAAAACGGCATTCTCGGTCTGCACGCTCCCATCAAGGTGCGCGTGGAGAAAGAGATCGACGGCGAGATGCGCACCGGCATCATCAATGCCACGCTGGGACGTCTGATCTTCAACCGTGCGATCCCTCAGGATCTGCACTATGTGGATCGCTCCGATCCCTCCAAACTGTTTGATCTGGAGATCGACTTTGTGACCGGCTCCAAGCAGTTGGGTCAGATCATCGACCGTTGTATCAAGTACCACGGTTTCGGTGTAACCGCCAACATGCTGGACGAGATCAAGTCTATGGGCTTCAAGTATTCCACCCGTGCCTCCATCTCCATCTCCGTTGCGGATATGACTATCCCGCCCGAAAAGTACGATCTGGTTGCCGCTGCCGAGAAGAAGGTTGAGACGGTTGCCAAGCACTTCCAGCGCGGTGAACTCTCCGAAGAGGAGCGTTATCAGAACGTTGTCCGCATCTGGGAACAGACCACCAACGACGTTGTCGCTGCTCTGCAGAACAACTTCAACCGCTATAACCCCATCAAGATGATGAGTGACTCCGGTGCTCGTGGTAACATCACGCAGATGCGTCAGCTGGCCGGTATGCGCGGACTGATGTTCGCTACCTCCGGTAAGACCATGGAGATCCCGATTAAGTCCAACTTCCGTGAAGGTCTGAATATCCTGGAGTACTTCATCGCGGCACGTGGTGCCCGTAAGTCTCTGTCCGATACCGCTCTGAAGACGGCGGACTCCGGATACCTGACCAGACGTCTGGTTGACGTTGCCCAGGAAGTGATCATCCGCGAGCGTGACTGCGGTACAGAGAAGGGTCTGATTGTTCACGCCATCAAGGACGGCAACGAAGTGATCGAGCCTTTGAAGGACCGTCTGATGGGCCGCTATGTCATCGGCAACGTGGTGCATCCCGAAACCGGCGAGGTTCTCGTGGAAGACAACACCATGATCACCGAGAAGCAGGCAGCCGCTATCGTGGATGCCGGCATTGAAACCGTTCTCATCCGTACCGTGCTTCAGTGCCGTGCCCGTCACGGTGTCTGCGCACACTGCTACGGTGCCGATCTGGCGCACTCCACTCCTGTGGATATCGGTGAGGCTGTCGGTATCATCGCTGCTCAGTCCATCGGTGAGCCCGGTACTCAGCTGACGATGCGTACCTTCCATACCGGTGGTGTGGCAGGTGCCGACATTACCCAGGGTCTTCCCCGTGTCGAGGAACTCTTCGAGGCGAGAAAGCCCAAAAAGCCCGCTATCGTGGCAGAACAGGCCGGTACGGCTACCATCCAGGACAGCAAGCGTCTGCGCACCATCACCGTGAAGGCAGACGAAAGCGGCGAGGAAATCTCTTACCAGATTCCCTTCGGTATGCGTATTCTGATCAGCGACGGTCAGCATGTACGCGCCGGTCAGGAGCTGACCGAGGGTTACCGCGCTCCCGCTGATATTCTTCGCATTAACGGTATCGATGAGGTGTACGAGTACATCCTGCTGGAAGTACAGAAGGTTTACCGTTCCCAGAACATCGATATCAACGATAAGCACATCGAGGTTATTGCCCGTCAGATGACCCGAAAGGTTCGCATCGAGGACGAAGGAAGCACCAATCTGCTCTCCGGCTCCACGGTGGATCTGACTGAGATGATGGCCGAGAACGAAGCTGTTGAGAAGCGCATCGCTGCCGGCGAGGTCGGTCTGACTACCGCCGTTGGCACTCCTCTGCTCCTTGGTATCACCAAGGCATCTCTGGGCACCGAATCCTTCCTGTCCGCCGCTTCCTTCCAGGAGACTACCAAGGTTCTGACGGAAGCTGCCATCAAGGGTAAGGTTGACCATCTGATGGGTCTGAAGGAGAACGTAATCATCGGTAAGCTGATCCCCGCCGGTACCGGTATGGATCGTTACCGCGACATCGATGTAAAGCGCACCCAGCCTTACAACGATCCCCTGCTGGCCGAATTGCAGATGGCTGCTATGGCATCTGAATCCAAGCGCGCCGAAGAGGATGAGGATGAGGTGGAAACCGATGTGGCCGAGGAGATCCTTGATACCCCCGAGGACATGGATTCCGTAGGCGACGACGATCTGCTTTCCGACAGCGAAAACACCGCTGAAGACGAGGAATAATCCCCTTTCTGCAATAAAAATCCTGCCCCTTACGGGCGGGATTTTTTGCGTTTTTTGCAGATTGTCAACAATGAGCGCAAAATCGCAAAAAAGTATATGAATATAATTGTGCAAATTGGAGAATAATTGAAAATATTCAATCCATATTGACATCCGGGAACCAAAATGTTATAATATTCACGTACGTTTATGGGTATATCTTTTTCTATGCCCAAAACGCTGATTTTGGTACTGTCGGCGGGCATCTCTCCCGGCGATCGTATATAAACAATTATCACGGAAGAAATGGAGGAAAATCATGCCAACCTTTAATCAGCTTGTTAAGCAGGGCAGACAGGACAAGACCTACAAGTCCAAGTCTCCGGCACTGCAGCGCGGCTTCAACTCGATCAAGAACAAGGCGATCGATCAGAGCGCACCGCAGAAGCGCGGCGTCTGCACCAAGGTAGGTACTACCACCCCGAAGAAGCCGAACTCCGCACTTCGTAAGTTTGCAAAAGTTCGTCTCACCAACGGTATGGAAGCTACCTGCTACATCCCCGGTATCGGCCACAACCTGCAGGAACACTCCGTCGTGCTTATTCGCGGCGGCCGTGTACGTGACCTGCCTGGTGTACGTTACCACATCATCCGCGGTACCCTGGATGCACAGGGCGTTGCAAACCGCAACCAGAGCCGTTCCAAGTACGGCGCAAAGAAGGCAAAAGCTAAGAAGTAATTCGCTTTGCCCCTCGTAAAGTCTCATTTCCAGCGTGCGGGCGCACTGCTGTATCGTGAAACATTGTTTATATACGACACGGCTGACGCTCACTTGCACTAGCGGGAGAATCTTTCGAGTACCTATGATTTCATATATTTTTAATGAAGGAGGGAAGTACAGTGTCGAGAAGAGGTCAGATTTCTAAAAGAGATGTTCTGCCGGATCCGCTTTACAACTCTAAACTCGTAACTAAGCTCATCAACAATATCATGTACGACGGTAAGAAGGGCGTTGCTCAGACTATCGTTTACGATGCATTCAAGATCGTTGAAGAAAAACTCGGTCAGAATCCTCTGGAAGCATTCACAGAGGCTCTCGAGAACGTAATGCCTGTTCTGGAGGTTAAGGCTCGCCGTGTAGGCGGTTCTAACTACCAGGTTCCGATGGAAGTAAGAGCTGACAGACGCCAGACCCTTGGTCTGCGTTGGATCACCGCTTATTCTCGTTCCAGAGGCGAAAGAACCATGGCAGAGCGTCTGGCAGCCGAGATCATGGACGCCAAGAACAGCACAGGCGGCGCTTTCAAGAAGAAAGAAGATGTGCACAAGATGGCTGAGGCTAACAAGGCCTTCGCTCATTACAGATATTGATTTGCCGGTGCCGCACACCGCGGCACGAAATCATATCCTTCACACCAAAAAGGAGCAATTTAATCAATGGCAAGGGAATATTCACTTGAGCGTACCAGAAACATCGGTATCATGGCTCATATCGACGCCGGTAAGACCACGACCACTGAGCGTATCCTGTACTACACAGGTAAGACGCACAAGATGGGCGAGACTCATGATGGCGGCGCTACCATGGACTGGATGGAGCAGGAGCAGGAAAGAGGTATCACCATTACCTCCGCTGCTACCACTTGCTTCTGGAACAACACTCGTATCAACATTATCGACACCCCCGGCCACGTTGACTTTACCGTAGAGGTAGAGCGCTCTCTGCGCGTTCTCGACGGCTCCGTTACTGTCTTCTGTGCAAAGGGCGGCGTTGAGCCTCAGTCTGAAACCGTTTGGAGACAGGCTGATATGTACAAGGTTCCGCGTATGGGTTATGTCAACAAGATGGATATCAACGGTGCGAACTTCTATCGCGTTGTTGAGATGATGCACGACAGACTCCATGCCAATGCGGTGCCGATCCAGCTTCCTATCGGTGCGGAAACCACTTTCCGCGGCATCATCGATCTGATGAACATGGAAGCCGACGTCTACTACGACGACCTCGGTAAGGACATGCGTGTAGAAGAGATTCCGGAAGACATGAAGGAACTCGCCGAAGAGTATCGCGCAAAGATGGTGGAATCCATCTGCGAAACCGATGAAGAACTCTTTGAGAAATACTGCAACGGCGATGAGATCTCCGTTGAGGAGCTGAAGGCGGCTCTCCGCAAGGCTACCATCGCCAACAAGATCGTTCCCGTTGTTTGCGGAACCTCTTACAAGAACAAGGGTGTTCAGAAGCTTCTGGACGCTGTCATCGATTATATGCCTTCTCCTCTTGACAT
>JAZSCY010000282.1:0-2113 GCA_045530875.1 Eubacteriales bacterium | reverse complement strand
GCGGCGGGAACGCTGAACGCGATCCACACAGACAGAAGGGGCATAGACCAGTTCATGATCTTCATGGAGGGGCTCTTCTGTGCCTCGATGGTCTCGGGAGACTGGTAGGTGAACATACGGGTGATCTTTTGGGTCAGAAGCATGAACACAAAGGTGAGAATCGGCACAAACATCAGCCAGTCGAAGGGCTGGAAGGAGAAGGTGGGGATTTTGGACAGATCCGTTCCGAAGAAAGTCATATCGGGCAAAGTCTTGTCCGCCAGCTCAGCGAATTTCTCCACATAATGCGCCATATCGCCACGGATATAGTTCATCATGTCGATGTAGATGCCGCGGGGATTGAGGACGATACCCAGATCGTCCGTCATGTGGGTCTGGATCTGCGCGATGGTATCCGCGGAAAGACCGGTGATATAGCGCAGGGGATTCATAACCACATTATACAGCGCAAACAGAATGGGCATCTGGACCAGCATAGGCAGACAGCCGCCGAAGGGACTGTACTTTTCCTTCTGATACATGGCCTGCAATTCTTCCTGCATCTTCTGCTGGGTCTGCGCGTCGTTACGGCCGGCGTATTTTTTACGGATAGCCGCGGTTTTGGGCGCCAGTTTTGCCTGCTGCACGCTGTTCTTCTGCTGTTTGATGCTGAAGTACAGAAGAAGGATCTGCATAACGATGGCAAAAAGGAGGAGCGCCAGGAAGTAGTTATCCACCAGAGAATAACATACCTTGATAATCCATCCTAAGGCATTGGGAATAAAGTCAAGCATACTTTTTACCGGTTATACTCATCCCGCATGGGATCGCATATACCTTTCTTTCATTTTGCGCGGGGGAAATCTCTCTCATTTTTTCCGATCCTTTAAGGGATCGATCTTTTTGTAATTCCGTTTTGGCACAGGATCCTGGCCGCAGCCCCCGAAAGGATTGCACCGAAGGATCCGCCAGATTGCCAGAGCGGAACCGCGAAAAACGCCCCATTCTCTCAGCGCCTCCAGGGCGTACTGGGAGCAGGATGGGGTAAACCGGCAGCACCGGGGTTTTATGGGAGAGATAAATTTCCGATACAGATGTATCGGGAATGAGAGCACACACACCGCCGCGTGGGAGATGACTTCCACGATTTTTTTTATCCAATCAATCATGGCGGGATGTCTCACCCTCATCGGGTACGATCATGGAAAGCCGCATCAAGGCCGACTGCACGTCACGTTTTACGTCCTGCATTTTGGAAACTGTTGCCTTCTCCCGTGCGGCTATGACGATAAGATGTCCGGTTTTGAGAGTATACTCCTGCATAAGAAGGCGGAGTGCCTCCCGGATCACTCTTTTCGCACGGTTACGCTGAACAGCGCCTCCGATTTTCTTTGAGGCTGTGATACCGATGCGGTTGATATATTGTTTGTCGGGACGGCTTTTCATGATCCGTCTGGCCTGCCGGTCCTTCAGCACATATACCGTGCAGGTCTTTGACGGGGCCCGTCTTCCGCCCGTGTAGGCTTTGACAAACAAATGGTTTTCTCGGATCGCTTTAAATTTCATGTGTTTTTCCCTTCGTTTGACGAATGGGGATCGCCGGACAAAAATACGAAGAAACCTCCGATCGCAGCGGACAAAAGTGCCCGATTACATCGGAGGTTACGAATTCATATTCTCGTCCTGCACGCGTTCGGTCGGAATCAGTGAGTCAGACGCACGCGGCCCTTGGCACGGCGTCTCTTCAGTACTTTTCTGCCGTCGGCGGTCTTCATTCTCTTACGGAAGCCGTGTTCTTTGCTTCTCTGTCTCTTCTTCGGCTGGTAGGTTCTCAGCATTTTTACACCCTCCTTACTCGATTATGAGGTTAATTATCCGCATAGCACGTATTATTATAATCGATAAGGTGCGCCATTGTCAAGGGATTTTTCAAATTTTATCCCGTTATTTTTCACAAAAAGGGCAGATTTGCGGGGATTTTTCGGATTTTTGGGGATGGAGAATTGGTTTTTGAGATGCAAAAGGGGAATCCACTCCGGAAGAGACAAAAGGGGGATCGCTCCGTGAAAAGATCAAAGGGGAATCCACTCCGTAGGACTCCCCTTTGCAACCCCTCGTCGGCTCAGGGGACACC
>JAZSCY010000302.1:0-6222 GCA_045530875.1 Eubacteriales bacterium | reverse complement strand
GATACCGTGTACGGTAACCTTTACCAGCATCCAGGTGAATGCGCCCTTGGACAGAGCGATCATGCCCTCGCCGGCAGCCTTAGCATAAATGTAGCCGTACTGGTCAACGGTAAGGATATCGGGCGTCATGCTGGTGTAGGTGTATGCGGTACCCATACCCAGATACTTGCGCTCGAACTGATTCATTTCCACAGAGATCTGCTGAATGCCGGAGGGAATGCTTACATTGCCGTTACCGGGATAAATAGGCAGGAAGGGGAAATCGGGAAGAATGGGCAGGCTGGGGGTGTAGGAGGGGTACAGAGTGCCCCAGTACAGCTTATACAGATCCTGCAGATCATCGCCGGACACTACGCCGAAGCCGGGAACATAATAGCTTCCGTCAGACAGCGGAATGGAGTTGGGCAGCTGCTCAAGGATATAGCGATCCACAGAGGAAACCGATCCATTGGTGGCTGCCATGGCTGCGGGAGTGGCGATCGCGGTCAGAAGCATGATGGATGCAAATGCGACAGCGATCAGTTTCAGTGACTTTTTCATAATGCTCTCCTTTTTAAAGTAAGTAATTCATTATCTTAATTTATTCTTATGTTGCGAACGGCAGATCGGTAAGATCACACCGCTGGCCAACAAATAGACGAAGGAATGTGGGAATTGTTCCCTGTTGCTCAAAAATTTATTTCAAATTTATTCTGCATCGGCAGGCTGGGTGGGAAGGATCTCCTCAAGGAATCCTCCCACATCGCCGTACACGGCATTACACTCCGTTTCCATCAAAATCTCATGGCGCATACCTGGATACAGTTTGGCACGCACATTCCGGTATCCCATGTCCTCCAGAAAACGAACGGCCCGGAAGAACGCCTTCTTCCCTCCCATCACGGGATCGTCTTCGCCGGACAGAAAGAGAATCGGCATGTTCTTATTGCGGACGTTGTAGTATTTGGGAGAATACGTCCGTTTCATAAAGGAAAACAGCGTTTCGTACCCGTTCAGGGTGAAGGGGAATCCGCATCCGGGATCCTCTTGGTACTTCTTTCGGTTTTCCTCATTGACGCTGAGCCATTGGAACTTTTCTCCGTCGGGGAACGCTTTATCGTATGCCCCGGTGGACATGCTTTCCACCAGCGGCGACCGATACCTGTCACCTCGGAACAAAGCAAGTATCCGGGTAAGAAGCAATCCGGCTCCCACCGCAGGATTATCCGATGCCTCACCGGAGAGGATGAGGGCGGACAGATACTCGTCGTGTTCGGCCGCATAGGAGCGAGCCACCAGAGAGCCCATACTGTGGCCAAACAGGATCATCGGCAAGGCGGGATATTTTTCCCTCAGCACCCCGCCGATCTGATGCAGATCGGAAAGGGTTGCCTCCACGCCGTCCGCACCGAAAAATCCGTAATCTGCGGGATCGGAGGTCTCGCCGTGTCCCCGCATATCGGAGACGATGCAGGCACCGCCCAAAGATGCTATGTATTCCATAAAAGGAATATACCGCATCCGATGTTCAGCCATGCCGTGAGTAATCTGGAAACAAAAGCGGGGAGATTCGTGACAGACCGTAGTCACCGCCAGGCGGGCACCGTCAAAATCACTTTGCAGAAAGAATGACTCCGTATGCATCGCGCACACTCCTTTCTTATTCCTGCCGATCCTCTTCCAATGTGGTAAACTTGGTATACTGACCGAACCATCCCATCTTCACATTGCCGGTGGAGCCGTGACGGTTTTTGGCCACGATTACCTCCGCAATATTCTGGGGTTCGTCTTTTTCCGTTTTATAGTATTCATCGCGGTACAGGAACAGTACAATATCCGCATCCTGCTCGATCGCACCGGAATCGCGGAGGTCGGACAGCATGGGGCGCTTGTCCGTTCTGGATTCGGGGCCACGGGACAACTGGGCACAGCAGATCACGGGAACCTGCAATTCCTTTGCCAGAAGTTTCAGTCCGCGGGAGATTTCCGCCACTTCCTGCACACGGTTGTCGATACGGCGATCGCTCTGCATCAGCTGCAGATAGTCGATGACCACCATACCCAGATTCTTCACCCGGCGCAATTTGGCCTTCATGCCTGTGACCGTGATACCGGTAGTATCGTCGATCAGGATCTCACACTCCGACAGGCGGGAGGCGGCGTGGGCCAGCTTATCCCAGTCCTCATCATTCAATTCACCGGAGCGCAGGCGATAGGAATCGATCAGTGCCTCGCTGGACATAACACGGGTGATCAGCTGCTCCGCCGACATTTCCAGAGAGAAGATGCAGACGGATTTCTTGGTGGTCGTGGCGGCATAGGTTGCCAGATTCACAGCGAAACTGGTTTTACCCATACCGGGACGGGCACCCACCAGCACCAGATCGGATTTGCCAAGTCCCACAAGAACCCGGTCGAGTCCGGAAAATCCGGTAGGCATACCCAAAGCTTCCGCCTTATTCTCCGCCAGCAGATGGAGCCGGTCATACACCTGCACCAACGCATCGCGGATGTGGGTAAATCCTTTATTTTCCCGGCCCTCAGCCACGGCAAAGATTTTCTGCTCTGCCATTTCCACCAGATGGGCCGTATCCTCCTGCTCGCTGTACGCCATGGTGGAAATATCATCACAGGCGCTAATGAGGGCGCGGAGCATACTTTTATCGCGGACGATCTCCGCATAGTCCTTCACATTGGCGGCGCTGGGCACAATTTCGGAGATCAGTCGGATATAATCCTTACCGCCCGCCTCATCGTACACGCCGTCACGGACCAATTCATCCAGCAAGGTCACCACGTCGATGGTCTTGCTGCGCAAATACATTTTCTGCATGGCAGTGAACACATCCCTGTGCTCCTCCAGCATGAAATCCTCCGCGCTGAGGATACCCGCCAGATGATCCATACAACTCGGATCGATCAGGATCGCACCGAGGACAGACTGCTCCGCCTCCAGCGAAAAGGGCATCCGGCGACTCAATTCACCGTTCATATCACTCTCAGGTGTCGGAGATCACCACATGGATCTTGCCGACGATCTCGGGATACAGCTTTACATCCAGCATATAGGTGCCAAAAGCCTTGATGGCGCTGTCCAGCTGGATCTTTCTCTTATCGATGGTGATCTTGTGGGCGGAGGCAAGAGCCTCGGCAATATCCTTGGCGGTTACGGCACCGTACAGTCTGCCGTCGGCACCGGCCTGGGATTTGATCTTCACGACCACAGCGGCCAGCTTTTCGGCGGTTTCCCGCGCGGCAGCCTTCTCCACTTCGATCTTATGGAGGCGTGCCTCCTCTTTCATTTTCAGTTCATTCATAGCCTTGGCATCTGCCTCGGCAGCCAGTCCTTTTGGGAAAAGGAAGTTGCGGGCGTATCCGTCGGACACGTTGATCAGATCTCCCTTTTTACCCTGGCTTTTTACATCGGCAAGCAATACGACTTTCATAATCTATACCTGTTCCCCATTTGGGAACATCCTTTCTTTCGCTGTGTTTATTTTCCCTGTGCGGGCGTCTCGTCCATGCTGTCAAAATAGGCATCGATGGCGGCCTTCAGCTGCACCAGCGCATCCTGCAGGGTTGTACCGCTGACCTGCGCCGCCGCCGCGTCGAAATGTCCGCCGCCCCGGAGTTTTTCCAGGATCAGCTGCACATTCACCGTGTCGGAGGAGCGGGCGGAAATGTGCACCACATCTCCGATGCGCACCAGAGCAAAGGCAGCCTGCACGCCGTGGACGGTCAGAAGCTTATCCGCCGCCTTGGCCGCCGCGATCCGGTCGCTGGCAACTCCCTCACCCTCACCGAGAGCGATGGCAGTCACGCCGCGGTAGATCACCACGTTGGAGCGGAATTTTGCCTCACGGATGAAATCATCCAGATTGGTTTTGAACAACTTCTGCACCTCGGTGGGCGATGCACCGCGATCCCGCAGATACATGGCCGCACTGAAGGTACGGGAACCTGTGTTTTTGGTAAACTGCTTGGTATCGAGAAGGATACCGGCCAGCATCAGATTGGCCTCCGAGGGAAGCAGAAGCCCGTCGGGCAAAATCTGCTCCATCATTTCCGCCACCAATTCACAGCAGGCGGATGCGGAAGGCTCAATATAGGAAATCAGCGGCTGGCGCTCAAATTCCTCCGTCTTGCGGTGGTGATCGAGAATCACAATGTTTTCAACATTCTGTGCCAAGGCCGGCGACTCATACAAAGCGGGGTTGTTGGCATCCACGATCACAAGAAGTGTATTGGCGCTGACCAACTCCAAGGCTTCCCGGCTGTCCACCAGCACATCGGTGTAATCCTTCAGCCGGCCGAGGATCCGACGGCATCCCGCCAGATTCCGGTCCTGCAGATCGGTCACGATATTCACGGGAATTCCGCAGAACATCGCCAGTCTGGCCACACCCACGCAGGCACCGAATGCGTCAAAATCCGCATAACGGTGACCCATAACCACCACGTTGGAGGCACGGGAGATATGGGTGATCAATTCGTTGGCGATCACGCGGGCACGCACTTTTGTACGCTTCTGCACCGTTTTGGTTCGTCCGCCGTAGAATTCGATTCCGTTATCGTTCTTCACCACGACCTGATCGCCGCCACGCTGCAGTGCCATATCCAGAGCCACCGCCGCCGCACGCTCTTTCTCCAAGAAGGAACCGCGCACGTTGGACACGCCGATGGACACGGTTACGGGCAGCTTGCCGTCACCGATGCGGATGTCACGGATTTTATCCAGAATATCGAATTTCCGGACGATGAAATCGTCCAGGTGACGGGCTTCGAAAACGAAGAGATACCGATCGCGCTCGTATTCCTTCAAAACGCCCTCGGACTGCTCCGCCCATTCTCGGAGGACAGACTCGATCTGCACGCCCACAGAGCGGAATTTCTGCTGTTCATACTGGAGCAATTCGTCCAGATTATCCACCATAATGTAGGCGACAACCGCCTCAGCCTGCGCCATCTGGGTATACAGACGCTCGGTTTCCGTGACGTCATCCATGGCAACCAGGAAGAACACTTTATCTTTTGCACGGATGCGGGAAGCCGTTGCCAGGAAGGAATTGTCCCCAATCAAAACGGGAACACCGCCGGACGCATTATCCCGCAGCAGTTCGGATACCCGGCAGCTCAGAAATTCTTCTGCCTTATGGCCGTACAGCTGTGCCCCGGTATCGCAGGACGCGGACAAGGCCCGGTTATACCATATGATCCGCTCTTCCTTCTCATCGCAGATGAATACGGGAGTATTCAGTTTCATGACTGTATCCAGCATGATATTGCCCAAAACGGGGCTGAGAAGCTGACTGTCCGCTCCGTGAGGACCGCGGCGGTCTGCCAATCGCAGAATCAGCACGCAGGCGACCGCATACAGGGCAAGCACGGCGGCGGCGATAGCCCACAAAGGCAGCTCGGTAAGGGTGCCGAGCAGCACAAGGACAGCCACGGCGATCACGCCCGATACGGCTATCCAGAAGGAGCTGCCGATGTACCGGCTGAGCCCTCCATTTTGTTTTTTATTTTTAGGCATAATACCCTTCCTGTTTCCGTTTCTGCCGTCGAACGGAGAAACCGATCTGTATCATGGAAAATCAAGCCACGCAGGCATTTAAGACAAGTGTATAAAATCCGACAATATCCACAATTCTAGCATTATACTGTATTATTGTACCATGTTTTTCACAATAATGCAAGCATTTGTTTAGGATTCTGCCAAAATCTCCAATTCTTTCCCCCACCCGGGCAGGAATCCGGGCAAAAAATATGCGAAACGGCGTTGCATCCCGGGAAATTTTTGTATATAATAGTACTATAGTACAAAAAACACACTTCGAGGTAACGTATGCTGCTGCCGGATTTTCAGAATAAAACCGTAACCCTGCTGGGGGCCGGTGTTTCCAATATGCCCCTGGCCGGTTATCTTGCCGCCAAGGGAGCCCGCGTCACCGCCCGGGACAAAAAATCCGAGGCGGATCTGGGCGAGAATGCGCAAAAACTGCGGGAGTTGGGGGTATCCCTGATCTGCGGCGAATCCTATCTGGAGAATATCTGCGAGGATTACGTATTCCGCTCTCCCGGATTCCGGCCGGATCTGCCTGCTTTGCTTCAGGCCAGGGAAAACGGATCTGTGATCACCTCCGAGATGGAATTGTTTCTGGACAACCGTCCCTGCCCTGTGATCGGCATCACGGGAAGCGACGGCAAGACCACTACCACCACGCTGATCTCCGAAATGCTGAA